>JBCCSG010000018.1:0-38903 GCA_039200565.1 Cyanobacteria bacterium P01_D01_bin.50
ACAATTACGCAAGTTAAACGGAATTTTCTCCAAATCTAACTTACCCGATTCAATTTTGGAAAAGTCTAAAATATCGTTAATAATAGCTAGCAATGTATCGCTGCTGCTACGAATAGTTTCCACAAAATCTAACTGTCGAGGAGTCAAATCCATATCCAGTAACAACCCACTCATACCAATCACGGCATTCATTGGCGTGCGGATTTCGTGGCTCATCATTGCTAAAAATTCACTCTTGGCGACATTCGCAGTTTCAGCATCAAGTTTCGCTTGTTCTAACTGACTATTTTTAATTGTAAGTTCTTGTTTTTGTTGAGTTTCTTGTTGCAAAAGACGGGCTTGAGCAAGAGCAATTCCTACTTGTGCGGCAACAGATTCTAATAATTCAATTTCATCCTTAGTCCATTGACGATAATAATTACATTGATGCAAGACAATACTACCATTCGGTTCACCTTGATAAGAAGTGCGAATCGCCAACATTGACTTGATTTGCATTTTTACATATATATCTAAATCAGATTGTAATAAAGGTTCTATAAAAACATTTGGTGTGGCGATCGCACTATCTTGAGATAACATTTTATCTGCGTAAGGATTACCAATAATGGGAATTTGATAGTGTCGCATTGATGGATAAGCTGGTTCTAAATACTCCACGACTGTAGGAATTTTAGTAGTCTCACCAGGTATATATCTACGAATTAAACAACGATTAACTTTAAAAGTATTGGCGATTTGAATTGCAGTAGTTTCAAAAATTTGCTTTGCATCCAAGCTGCGGCGTATTTCATGGGTAATTTGTTTCAGTAACAAAGCGCGATGAAATTGCTGTTTCATGGCTTTTTCGGCTTGCTCTCGTTCAATTTGGCTGCCAACCCATTGCGCCATTAATTTTAATAATTCTCTGTATGCATTTTTAAACGGTTGCTGTCGCGGTTTTAGACTTGAAAAGGAGAGAGTACTATGAACTTTACCCCCAACTAATACCCTCGTACCCATGTAAGATTCCATACTAAGCAATTTGTAGCCTGGATGATTGCACCATGAAGAATTTTTACTATGTTTAATTATCAAAGGTTCATCATTTTCCAAGACTTCGCTTTCGTAAGTTTGTTCTAATTCCACACTATATCCCGGATACAGGGAATCATCTGGAACATTTGCCACTGTTACGTTATAGCGTTTATCTTCAATTTGGGCCAAAATGCCAAACTCCAAATCAAATGTTTGACATCCCATTGCCAATAAATATTGAATGCGTTGCTCAAATTCAACATTATGAACTGCTGCTACTTCATAAAGTGCTCGTAAAAATGCTTCACTTTCTCTTAGTTCTATTTCAATTTTTTGATGTTCTTCTTGAGTTTGAAGATCCCTAATTACCACAATTAAATAATTAGCAATTTCAGTGATTGTAGTAATTTCATATTCGCTCCAATTGCGCGCTTGCGAATCATAAAAACCAAGTATACCAATTAATCCGTTTGAATCTCGTAACGGAATTTCTAAAATAGCTTGATTGCCAATTTTTAAATTTTCTGATAACAAAGATGCTAAACGTTCATCCTCATTAACATCTTCAACAATAAATTTTTGACCAGTTACTAAAGTATTAAAGTAATCGGGAGCCTTGCTTAAGTCAGTAGTAAACCCTTTTATTTGTGGCGTATCAGCAATCTCTACAGCATGAATAACTGTAAAAACACCATTACTATCAATACTTGAAAAACCTACTTTTAAATCAGGAAAAAATCTATTCAGTTGTTTGATCGTATTTTCAATTATCTCATCCACAGACATCCCCAAAGGAACGCCAGTTAAAATCATGTTAAGTAATTTTAAGCGGTTTTGAATTAAAACCAGAATTTCTTCGGCTTGTTGCCGCCCATTTATCTCTTGCTTTAATTTCTGTTTCGCAGACAATAATATTTTTCCAATAAAAAAAATTGTCGCGATGGATAATAGTAAAATAGCAAGCGATAGGTTATCAAAATAAAACACAAAAGCTGGTAAGAATAATAATTGCTGTAGTTTTAAGCAAGAATTTTCAATTAGGGAAAAATCTGGACTATACAATAATAAGTACACCGTTACGTAGTAGATGCTATATTACTTACTACATATAACTTATACTATGACTAAATGAGTTCAGAATTTATACGGACTAGTATTATCAGTTCATGTTTACTATTTATGTTTTAAGTGTAAATACTCATTCAATCTATTAGTATTACTTGGAATAGATACAAAAATTAACATCCTGCTTGTAAAATTGCAGCAGCAAGATGGGGAGTGTAAACTTTTTCTAAATAATTCCGAAGACTTTGGCGATCGCAGAGCGACAGTGTTGTGCACAAGCGCATTGTCACAAGTGGTATGAGTTGGGGAATGATAAGATAATTGGGTTAAAAACTATGCTAAATGATTATAATTAAAAGCATTATCCCAAATATAATCTATAGCTTTTTTAGCATCATCAAGAGGAATAACCTTGCAATTCCCTAAATTGTCATAACTTAATAATGGAATTTCTGGAGTATTCTCTTCATCTACATCATTTGTAATCAGCTTACCGCGAATTTCTGCTAAATTATTCAAAGGACCGTGAATATCGAAATCAATTTTAGTACCCAGTTTTTTCTCCATCCAAGCTTCAATACGAGCATCTAACTCTTCAGGGTTCAGTGGCTCCTTACTGGTCAATAGATGGTAATATACAAGAATAATTTCTTTACACTCTTCTTCTTCAGCTATATCGATAAACATTTGAAAAACGCTGTCGTTGTTGCCTAAATTATTGAAGAACAGCGTTTCTGTAACATCTTGTTGAAATTTGATTTTCTTACTTTTGTAATTACTATATTGCTTAAAAGCAAAACCACCCAAAGCTATTCCTAAAGATAAAGTGGCCACTAAAATAGGCATTATATTTATGACTTGGTACTGCTCAACTTTTAACTGTTCTATAAAAGGTTCTGCATTTAATGCGAATAAAATCGCCGCGACAAGTACCAATATATTTGGTAATGCTTTCAAAATTAAAGGAATTGCAGCACCGATAGCGGGAACTCCAAATAACAACCTGTCTTTCCAAGTCATGCTAGTGGTAACATTAGGAAAAAGCAAGTCAATATCAAATTTAGGGATATTTTTATAAAAATAGACATACATCTTACCGGGAAGAAATTTAATTTTTTTTCTCTTGTCTTTCTTAGCTTGAAAATAATTAGCTTCTTTAAACTTAATCAATAAAACAATTCTTTCAAAAATATCAACTCTCTTTTCCTGCTTCCAGAAGAAGAACTTTTTCTGTATAAATGTTCTATAAGAATCGCCCCGGTAATAACAGATAACCCTCTCAAAATCATCAAAATTAACATCAGTTTTTAAATCTATTAAAGATTCTTTTTCCAATGCTTCTTCGATAATATTTTCAGGTAATTTAATGTAATTTGCTCTTTCTAAAATATGCTTAAATGCATCAATGACGTTTCCTTTCATCTCGTCATGTTGCTCAACACTTGGTGAAATTAAGGTTTCAACATCTGCATTCGGATTAAAAGGTACATAGTTATCTTTAATAACCTCTAGTGTCTTATGGAAGCGAAAGTGGTAATATGAAGATAGAATTTCGCAAAAATCCTTAAACTTTTGAGTATCAGCAGTATTTAACTTACCATCTTTCAAGCAAAGTTTGATTATATCGCTGCGACGGTAGGGAATAAATGCTTCTCGGTTTTCGTTAGCTTCCATAAACTTAAGAGAATTTGAATCTAGTTTATATAGGTTTACCTGACTGGCACCCTTAACTAAGAGCAATATTTAAATGGTATGCTCTAAATTGGATACTCATATTTTGCTAATCATAAGTATAAACACAGATAAATTCTCAAAAAAGGTTAAAAAGCTACAAGCATTTTATTGTTTTTCAGAGAAAAATTAACAGCAAGCAGTTAACAGTCAGCCTCAAAATATGGGTTTAATTTCCCTCTTACTTCGTTTTAATGCCAATCACTGATATCGGATATATATATAATTACTTATTTCTTTACACTCCTCTTCTTCGGCGATATCGATAAACATTTGAAAAACGCTTTCATTATTACCTAAATTCTTGAATAAAAGCGTTTCAGTCACATCTTTTTGAAATTTAATTTTCTTACTTTTATAATTACTATATTGCTTAAGCGCCTTTGAGGAGTAAATATAGATTACTCCCTTCCGGGCTTTATGATTACCTAACTAATTGAGGGAGTGAGGGAGAGATTTTTAGCCGGAAATCTTAGAGCTATAAAGGAGTAATTTGGTTAAGCATCGGCAGTTTCACTCTAATTGAATTAAACGGTTACTTCAGATTCTCTACAAAGTTATGCCATTGTAATCAAAAGCATTATCCCAAACATAATCTATCACTTTCTTGGCATCGTCAAGAGGAAGAACGTTGCAATTTCCTGACTGATCGTAACTTAATAATGGTATTATGGGGTTATTCTCCTGGCCTAGATCGTTGATATTAACCTGACCGCGAATTTCTGCTAAATTATCTAAAGGTCCATGGATATCAAAGTTGATCGTAGTACCCAGCTTTTTTTGCATCCAAGTTTCGATACGGGCATCTAACTCTTCTGGTTTTAGTGGATTATCGCTGGTCAATAGATGGTAATATACAAGAATGATTTCTTTACACTCTTCTTCTTCAGCGATATCGATAAACATTTGAAAAACGCTGTCATTATTGCCTAAATTCTTAAAGAACAGTGTTTCGGTAACATCTTTTTGAAACTTAATTTTCTTACTTTTATAATTACTATATTGCTTAAATGCAAAACCACCTAAAGTCATACCTAAGGATAAAGTAGCCACTAAAACAGGCATTATATCTCTGACTTGATATTGTTCGACTTTTAACTGTTCTACCAAAGGTTCTGCATTTAATACTAATAAAATAGCCGCAACAAGTAACAATATATTTGGTAATGCTTTCAAAATCAACGGAATAGCAGCACCGATAGCGGGAACTCCAAATAATAATCTGTCTTTCCACGTCATGCTAGTACTAACATTAGGGAAGAGCAAGTCAATATCTAATTGAGGAATATTCTTATAAAAATAAACATATATTTTATTGGGAATAAATTTAAGTTCTTTTATATTTTCCTTTTTAGTGAGAAAATAAGCGGCTTCTTTGAACTTAATCAATAAAACAATTCTTTCATAAATATCAACTCTCCTTTCCTGCTTCCAGAAAAATAATTTTTTTTGGATAACTGTTTTATAGGAATCACCCCGGTAATAACAGATAACCCTGTCAAAATCATCAAAATCAACTTCAGTTTTTAAATCAATCAGAGATTTTTTTTCCAATGCTTGTTTTACAATCTTTTCAGGCAATCTAATATAATTTGCTCTTTGTAAAATATGCTCGAATGAATCAATGACAATTGATTCCATTCTGTCGTATTGCTCAAAGCTTGGTGGATTTAAGGGTTCAACATCCGCATTTGGATTAAAAGGTACGTAATTATTTTTAATAACTTCCAGGGTCTTGTGAAAGCGGAAGTGGTAATATGACGATAGAATCTCGCAAAAATCCTGAAACTTTTGAGCATCAGCAGCATTTAATTGACCATCATCTAAACAAAGTTGGATAATATCCATGCGACGATAGGGAATAAATGCTTCTCTATTTTCGTGAAATGTCATAAATTGAGATGAATTTGAATATAAATGGGTAATTTTCCTAGCGGAGCAATATTTTCAGATCATCTCTCCACTTAAATATAATTTACCAGCATCTAGCGGTCTTTTTCATTAAAAACGCTGGCTAAGGAGAGAGGGAAAGAGAAGATAGAAGGGGTAGAAAAATTGGGTGTTTAGAATACACCACTCAAAACGAATAAAAAGGATTACTAGAATAGGAAATTTATGTATTCTTAGTCATAGAATTACAATAGCTATAATTTACAACAAATGCATTCTAACGCTGAATCACAGTAAAATCATGACTGAATACAACATTTTTGTAAATTTTTCTATGAACATTAACGCAGGATTTTAACAAGTTAATCCTGAAAAGTTATCTTGAAATTTTTACCTGAATACGGAAATTTTCCAAGATATAGATATTAATATACAAAAAATTTATTTGCCATGACAGAAATTAAAGTTCGCCCCTCAAAACAATTTGTACTTTATTTATCGAATCGCTAATGCCATTTTACGACTTGGCGGTGGAAAAGCTTTATCGAGCTCCGTTAATTCTTCTTGGGTAAGTTGAATATCCAAAGCTGCGCTATTCTCCTTAACGTGCTCTTGATTGCTGGCTTTGGGAATGGCGATGATATTCTCTTGTTGAAGTAACCACGATAAACCAACTTGTGCCGGAGTTGCATTGTGTCGGGAAGCAATTGATATAAGATGCGAATTCTTCAAAATACCTTGTTGTTCAATTGGTGAATAGGCCATGATAGGCATATGATGCTGGCGACACCAAGGGATCTTATCCCATTCAATACCGCGACGCTTCAAATTGTATAAAACCTGATTTGTGGCAATTTACTTTCCACCAGGTAAATTAACCGCCTTCTCCATATCATCTACATCAAAATTACTCACGCCGTAATCCCGAATTTTCCCCGCTTCCTTAAGGGATTCAAATGCTGACAATGTCTCTGATAGCGGTATCGAACCCCGCCAGTGTAGCAGATAAAGGTCAATGTAATCTGTTTGTAGTCGTTTTAAACTGCGATCGCAAGCTTGAATTGCCCCTTTCCGACTGGCATTGTGGGGATACACCTTACTTACGAGATAAACTGATTCGCGACGATTGGCAATGGCTTCACCAACAACTTCTTCGGCAGTATCGATGAGTGTTATCCCCATATCCAAACCGAGACGTAACGCTGCAATTTCAGCATCTTTTTTGCTACTATCCTCACCCATTCGCCAAGTTCCCTGTCCTAAAACAGGTATTTCTCTTCCCGATGATAGATGTATTTTTTTCATATTTAGCTAATTAAACAGAATCTGACTGAATAGATAAAATAATTCAATTAGGTGAGTAGTATTAGGAGGAGTGAGTAGCAATAAGCCTGATTAAATAGTTTCATCCTAAAAATAACTTACTCGAATTTGATTAAGTAGGTGAGTAGTGAGTGGTGAGTGGTGAGTAGCAATAAGCCTCATCAAATAGTTTCATCCTAAAAACAACTTATACGCTGGATTCTTATTTTCATCCCAATACTGATACCCTAGAGTATCCAAAAATGCCTCCCACTCTTTCATTTCTTCCGGTGGAACCTGCATTCCTACAACTATCCTCCCGTAATCTGACCCATTATTGCGGTAATGAAACAGACTAATATTCCAATTTGGACTCATGGAACCAACAAATTGCATTAATGCACCAGGACGTTCGGGAAATTCAAAGCGATATAATAACTCATTGTCAGCTAGTGGCGATCGCCCTCCTACCATGTGACGCAAATGCATTTTCGTCAACTCATCATCGGTTAAGTCAATAATTGGAAAACCGCAATTAGTAATAGTTTCAGCTATCTGTACTCCATCAGTACGGTTTTGTATTTGTACTCCAACAAAAATTTGTGCTTCTCTATCATCAGCAATACGATAATTAAACTCCGTCAAATTGCGTTTACCAATACATTCACAAAACTGACGCAGACTTCCCGGTTTCTCGGGAATCGTCACCGCAAAAATAGCTTCCCGACGCTCCCCAAATTCCGCACGCTCGGCAACAAACCGCAAACGGTCAAAATTCATATTAGCACCGCAGGCGATCGCCACTAAAGTTTGACCTTCAATTCCTTCCCTTTCCACATAAGCTTTAGCACCGGCGATCGCCAATCCTCCCGCAGGTTCAACTATAGAACGCGTATCTTGAAACACATCCTTAATCGCCGCACAAGTATCGTCAGTACTCACTCGAATAATATCATCAACATAGTACTGACAAAGCTTAAAGGTTTCCTCACCAACTTGTCGAACTGCCACACCATCAGCAAACAAACCAACCTGAGATAACCGCACCCGCTGACCGAGTTGCAAAGATTGATACATGGCATCGGCATCAATCGGTTCTACTCCAATAATCTTGATTTCCGGACGCAATCGTTTCACATAGGCCCCAATTCCTGCAATCAATCCACCACCACCAATTGCTACAAAGATGGCATGGATGGGCTTTTGATATTGCCGTAAAATTTCCATACCAATGGTACCCTGTCCTGATATCACATGAGGGTCATCAAAGGGATGAATAAATGTTAAATTCTTTTCGATTCCTAATTGACGAGCATATCCGCAAGCATCATCATAGGTATTGCCATGTAAGACTACTTCACCACCTCGTGCTTTCACAGCATCTATCTTCACTTGGGGAGTAGTTTTGGGCATGACAATAATAGCTCTAGTACCCAATTTAGAAGCAGCGAGAGCCACACCTTGAGCGTGATTTCCTGCAGAAGCAGCGATTACGCCTTGTTCTAGTAAATCCGGTGGTAGATTCGCCATTTTGTTATAAGCACCGCGGAGTTTGAATGAGAACACCGATTGCATATCTTCGCGTTTGAGCAAAAGGTTGTTATTGAGGCGTTTGGAGAGTAGTGGTGCTAATTCTAATGGTGTTTCGTTCGCAACATCGTATACGCGAGCGGTCAGGATTTGTACGAGGTAGTCGCAGAGCATGGGGAACACTAATGGTAGATGCGGTATTAGTGTTTATTTTACGGTAGTTTGGGGGATTTTTGGAGGGGGATTGTCTAGGGACTTTTTTTAACGTAATGTATTTATTTTTAGAATGATATTGCACCTAAATTGTTATTCTTGTTTGGGGTTTATCTCAAATTCAAGTTTAGAACGATAGAAACAAACATCAAATTCTAAGAAAAAATTTGTCTGTCCTAGAATTAAAGGTGTATTAGCACTCTTTACCCAAGCAAATGCTAATTGAACAGGAGTAAAATTTCCTATTCGTGCAGTTGCAAATAATGGCATGGCTGTTTGATTACTTAAGTTACCCGTTAACCGAAGAATTGCTTTACTTTCATCCCAAACAGCCCCAAGCTGAACACCTATTTCATAGGGTAAAACATTTATTGTTGCACCGCTGTCAACTAAACCAATCGTTTCTACAGAGAAATTTTCCCGTAGAAGAATCAATGGAATCCTTGGTAGACTATCAAATTCATTTTGGGATGGGTTGCTTGTGGAATATCTAAAGCGCATGATGCTTATTTACCTTCATCATGTTGTTTCATTGCTTGCATTAAAGCGTCAGCAGCACCGAAAGTATTATAAGGTGTAGGTAAATCATAAGTTTTATAAGCTTCTAAGGGAGATATATCTTGGTTGGTATCCAATTCTTCCGCTAAGATACGAATCAATTTCAGCTTATCTGAAGCTGAAAGTTCTCTAATTGCAGGAAGCAAATCAGTTAAAGTCATTTCCAAGTTCTCATAGTTTCACGATATCTCTATCATATGATTGAAATGCTGAAGCTTGTGATTAAAATTGATTATGAAACTAAACCGAATTACCAACAATCCTGCTTGCATGAATGGACAACCGTGCATTCGTAATTTACGTTTGACAGTTCGTAGAGTTATTGAGCTATTAGCTACTTATGTAGAAAAAGTTTTTTTTAGATATAAAATGATATGTAATCAGCACGTTACACCATTGAAAAAAATTTATCTGGAAGAATCGCGTGCTATCCGTGAAAATCCAGGTTCATATAACACATTGAGCCTAAGACAAAAGTTACAGAAATTAATTAATGATAAAGCATCAAAGTTGGTATTCAGAAATGCTCTGGGGACTTTAGAGTATAAGCTATCTGGAGGAAGCAACAAGCCTCTTAAATATTTTTTAATGACTATAGAATACTATTATCAATGGTATCAATCTGGAGCCAAGGGAACTCCATCGTGTATAGACAAAAGCAGAATTTACGACTTTGCCGGAACTTCAATTGAACATATATATCCACAAAAAGCAGATATTAAAGATGAGAATTTAGAACCTTTGATAAATACTTTGGGGAATCTAACTATTTTAGATCCAGCACAAAATACTATAGCTAGTAATGATGCTTTTGAGGCAAAAAAAACACTTTTTCAACAATCATCTGTTGAGTTAACAAGAAATATAGGAAAAAAGCAAGCTTGGACAGAACAGGAAGTTGAAAATCATAAAAATATGCTTATAGATATTGCTCTAAAAGTTTTTTATCCATAATTTTCTTTTTTGTATAGAACACCAAAATAATGTAATTACAATCTTAATACACTTGCCTATCCTTAAATCAATGCGATGAAAATTGAAACAATAAAACAACGCTTAGACAAAAATCGTCCTATGACAACGGTAACAATTAGAATGCCGGAAGATGTGGTGGAAGACTTAAAGCGAATTGCACCAATACTGGGATTTTCTGGTTATCAACCATTAATGCGTGCTTATATTGGACAAGGGCTTCGTGTAGATTTGGAAAGGTTGGAAAACAATACAATTAATGCTTTAGTTGCGAGTTTGAAACGACGCGGTGTTAGTGAAGATGTAATTAATGAAGCACTAATCGAAATTGTGAATGGCTAGTTTTTCTGGATAAACTATTATTCTATCTATATCCATAAAATTTTAAATAAAAACATACCTCCTTAGCCTACGCAGGTAGGCTTTGTACCTATAGCCCCAGGTTTCCAACCTGCGGGCGTTTTTGTTCGCTCACTCAACCCATCTCCCATCCCAGTAAGCTACGGTAAAAACAGATTCTCCACCCAACTACTACCGTAATGCTTTTACAATGCCCCAAACAATCATATTCCTACTCATAACCCTACTAATAGCGATCGCAATCTTATTCAGCCCCTTTTTAATCAAACAAAAGAGAAACCAGATAAAAAAACGTCCTTTTCCCCCACTGTGGAATTCCATCATTGAAAACAATCTCCCAATTTATCCCCATCTTTCCCCCACTCAAAGACGAAAATTACAAGGAAATATTCAAGTATTCTTAAAAGAAAAGCAATTTATCGGTTGTAATGGATTACAAGTAACCGAAGAAATGAAAGTTACTATTGCTGCTGTTGCTTGTTTGCTTCTCCTCAACGAAAGAGAAAAATATTTTCCTAAATTGCGTTCGATTTTAATTTATCCCACAGCTTATTTTGCTAAAGAAACCATAGTAAATGGAAATGTTGTTGAAGAAAAGCGCGTTATCAGATTAGGAGAATCTTGGAATAGAGATCAATTAATTTTATCTTGGCAACAGGTGAAACAAGATACTTACAATTGGCATGATGGACATAATGTTGTATTACATGAATTTGCCCATCAGTTAGATCAAGAAGACGGAAAAGCCGAGGGTGTTCCAATTTTAGAAACACAATCCGACTATTCTAATTGGTCTAAAATCATGACACAAGAATATAAACAATTATGTGACGATGTAGAACAAGATCGAAAAATCGTAATGTATAGTTATGGTGCAACTCATCCCGCAGAGTTTTTCGCCGTAGCAACAGAAACTTTCTTTGAAAAACCGCAGCAGTTACAAAAGAAGCATGGGGAACTTTATCAATTATTGCAAAATTATTATCAATTAAACCCCGTGCAGTGGGATATTAAAGATAATTAATCGTCTTTTACTTCTTTTTGTTCAAATTCAACCTTATCGTAAATATCTTCTAGACTAATTTCAAAATTAATTGAGTTCAAACAAATAGTTTCATTAGCATCATAAAATTCAGAAAAAATCCAGCTATTTTTACCAGTCTTAAAATATTGCTCAACTTGCATTGTATACTGGTCAATTAAAAGATACTCTTGAAAACTTGGAATTGTACGATAAGCTGAAAACTTTTCATCTTTATCATAATTTCTAGTAGATTTTGATAATACCTCAATAATCATCAAGGGGTTGGTAATTGTATCCTTTCTACCTTCTTGCAATTCCAACTCACCTTGAACTACCATTACATCAGGATAAGTATAAATCCTTTTCTTAGGAATCCAAACTCTTTGGTCAATTATAAAAACTTGATAAGGTTGATGCTTAAGTGCAAAATATAATGTAGCGCTGAAATTTCCTGCAATATAATTATGATTCGGAGTTCCACCAGTCACACAGATAACCTCACCATTAATGTATTCATGGCGTTCTTCTGAGTTTACCTCAAATTCAAGGTATTCTTCCGGAGTGTAAATTTCTTCTACTTGTGCAATCATAATTAACTCCCAAAGCTTTGATAAACAGCTTTCGAGATAGATAATGTTATAACTCTATTCTAGTTATTTTAGTTGGTATACTTGCTAAAAAAATAATTTTAATCACAATATTATCTATTCCCTGCTCCCAATTACCAATTACCAATTACCAATTACCAATTACCAATTACCAATTACCAATTACCAATTACCAATTACCAATTACCAATTACCAATTACCAATTACCAATTACCAATTACCAATTACCAATTACCAAAACTACGATAAATCCATCAAATTCCCCAATTTTAAAACAATCCTAGCCCCAACATTAGCATCCCATTCAGCATCACCGACTTCACAAAGATCGAAACCAATTATTTTTCTACCGCTTTTTACAACTTCTCTAACTAAACAAAAAGCTTGTTCTAATTCCAAACCTCCAGGAACTGGAGTTCCCGTATTTGAACAAAGTTTAGGGTCTAAACCATCAACATCAAAGCTAATATAAACATATTCTGGTAAATGACTAACAATTTCATTACATAAATCGATCCAAGTAGTTCCAGAATATTGCTTTTGTTTAATAATTGGGTCGTAATAAGCTATTATTCTACCGTCAGATTGATTAATCATTTCCACTTCATCCTGACAAATATCCCGCAAACCGACTTGAACTAATTTCGATATTTGCGGTAATTTCATCGCATTGTACATAATCGAAGCATGAGAAAACTCAAATCCTTCGTAAGCGTTACGTAAATCTGCATGAGCATCAACGTGTAAAATACCATAGTTAGAGTAATTCTCTGCTAAAGCTTGCATATAACCCAAAGGTGAACTATGATCGCCACCAATTACCGCAACTCTTTTCCCGTTATTAATTGCTTGCTGCGATTTATCGAATAACCATTTATTTACATTCTCGCAAGCTTGGTTAATTTCACTTAGCAATGATGTTAAATCTGGTGCTTCCGATAATGATTTACCAAGTTCTTGTCGTTCAATAATTGTTGCCGCTTGCTGTCGGTAATATTGATTCTTATCTAAAATATCTTGGGGAATCTCCATCATAAAAATTCCCTGCTTCCATCCATCGGGATTATCAAAATCAAATAAATCTAACTGTGGTGAAGCATCGAGAATCCTTTGCGGTGCGTTAGCTGTACCTGCACCATAGGAAACCGTAACTTCCCAAGGTATGGGGATGATAATTAAATTTGCAGAATCGTAATCGAAGGGTAAACCGAAAATATTACCGTTAATTTGTCCTACATCGTTGGGGTTATAGTTTTGCAGTGGGTTGTTCATGGAAAATGACAATAGCACCTTCGCACTAGTATTACATTTTCTTACCCACTCGCCTGGGACTATAAGTCCCCGCTCTTATAGCTAAAGTCATATAAATATGACTAGTAGTACATTTCATTAATTCTGATGGGTTGTAGAGATTGATACATAACGTCTCTAAATCGGTTGTGGGAAAATGAACCAGTCAAAATTAATGTGGTGGAATACTAGTAGTGCTTTGCATTAATTCTGATGGGTAAAATTTTAGTCCTATTCATAGGAGGAAGGTACTATTAGCTCGAGGTTTACAACCCGCAAGCCGGAATGAAAGAAAACCCCTCAAATTATGTGTTTATACCCTTTGAGAGTAAATAAAATATTGATATCATTACGAACTGTAAACTAGCAACATTTTTTACAATGGATTTCCCTATTTCAATCAAAGGTGTACTAATCTTAGATGGTAAAGCGCTATTACTCAAAAACGAACGCGAAGAATGGGATTTACCCGGTGGAAGAATTGAATTGGGAGAAACTCCAGAAAATTGTTTAATTCGAGAGTTCCAAGAAGAAACTTCTGTAAATGTCTATGTTGAGCAAATTCTCGATAGCTATTTATTTGAAGTGATTCCGCAAAAACACGTATTTATTGTCACCTACGGTTGTAAATTAAAAGGCGATTTTTCACCTCAAATAAGCCACGAACATCAAGAAGTCGGTTTACACTCAATAAATAATTTAGAAAATATCAACATACCATCCGGTTACGCAAGTTCTATCATCAATTGGTACAAAATGTCTAATCTTCTCAAAGTTTAATTCCATCAATTAGTTTTAGATTTTAGATTCACCAAAAAATAATCTTAGAGAATAAGAGCGATTAAGCGCAACTTCCCTTCAGAATTTCGATCGCAACCCAGTATTCTATATTGTTATTGATTGGCGATAAGCCCCGGGATTTATCTACTAATCCACCACGATAATTCTGCGGGGTACATTGAAAATATTAAAAATTATTCTCCTCACTCTACCCCCTCCCTAATACCACAATTGTAATTTATATACTACAATTATAGTCGAAAGATTGGGATGCACTTATGAATATAAGACAAGCACAACTCACAGACATTGAAACTCTGTTCGAGATTAGAACAAGTGTTATTGAAAACTATCAGTCTCGTGAAGAAATTGCGGAATTAGGTATTACTCCAGAATCGGTTGCTCAGATGTTGCAAACTGATTGTGGTGCGTGGATTGCTGAAATTGATGGTAAATCTGTTGGTTTTGCGATCGCAAATGCAACGGAAAAAACAATTGTTGGTTTATTTGTTCTCCCATCTTTTGAAAAACGTGGTGCTGGTCGTGGTTTAATGGAGAAAGCTGAAAATTGGTTATTCTCCCAAGGTATTGCAGAAATTTGGTTATTAACGGGTAATGATTCCAATTTGAGAGCTTACGGTTTTTATCAACATTTAGGATGGACTCCTGTAGGAGTTGTTAGTGATGGAGAAATGAAAGGTGAAATGAAATTTGTGAAGAAGAGATAATTGTCCAAAAGATATTTCTGCTTTTATTTAATAAATTAACTACCTAAAATTAAGTAGGTAAACATTATGTCATGTAGAGACGTAGCACTGCTACGTCTCCCTACCGCTGCGTTCCAAAAATCACCTTTTCAACGCACCATGAAGCAGCAAAGTAATTAATTCAGCTACCAATTCCTCATCACTTTTGAACCCATAACGCTTAACCGTGTAAAGCGCTTCTATCGCAGATAAAAAAGTACCACCAATAAAACCGGGGCTTTCTTGTAAATTATCTTGTAAATCCGAGCGATATTTGACAAACAAATTCTCAATTGGCGCAAACCCACAACGATACATCGCTGATTCAATTTCAACAGCCTTTTCTTGGGATAGTTGCGGTAAATCGGTGAGAATCATTCGCCCTCCATTCAAGGGAGGTTGTTTAATTAACCAAATTCCCAACTGTTGCAAACAACTTTCCAAATCAGGGTTTGCTTCGGCTATCAACTTTTTCAAAACAGTGTGACGGCGTTCTAAATGACGCAGCATCACTTCTACGTACAAATCTTCTTTACCTAAAGGGAAATGGTAGTAAAGCGAAGCCTGTTTTATCCCCAGCGCCTTGGCGATATCCTTTAACGTCACGGCAGTATAGCCACGAGAGGTAAATAACTGCTCTGCGGTATCAAGGAGATTTTCTCGCGATCGCGATGAGTTATGTTGTTTGCTCATTTTACCTAACTTAGATTAGGTGATTTTTTTTGTCAAGCGTTTCCATTGGCTATATTGCATTTGTTTGCTTATTTTCTCAATTTTATAAAAATTGTAGAAGGTTATGAGGAAAATATTTGTGTCAACTAAAATAAGAAGAGATAATTATTAATTCTTCTACTTGAAAATCAGCATGACAGCAACAGAAGAAGACATAAAACAGATAGAAAAAGCTTTAGCTGAAAATCCGACAGATACTAACCTGATGAATTCTCTTGCACTTGGATATTTATCAAATCCAAATTTATTGCAAGATCGAGAAATTTTGAAGCTACTTGAAAAAGCATATCAGACAAAAAAGACAATCAAGTCAACTCATAATCTTGCATGGTTTTATTATGAGGAATATGGAGCAACTTTAGAAAGAGCAATTGAGATACAGTAAGAATATATATCAATGAATCCTAAGAGCGGTTGTATGCTTTTACAAAATCACCAACCTCTAGAAGCTATAGAACCTTTAGAAATTGCATACTCAAAAATGCCTCGTCGAGATATTGCTAATAATTTAGGGATCGCATATGCCAATGACAGAAATTTTCATAAAGCTAAATATTATTTAATTAAAGCAAGTAATGAAGATGATATTGAAAATATAAGTAAATATAATTTAGCAATAGTCAAAATTCAGCTTGAAGAACAAGAAGATGCTCTGGAAATCGCTGGAGAATTAAAACAAATTATTGCCGATCAACCATTAAGTGATGCCATCGATGCCTTTGAAGTCGCTTCTCTATATTATTTATTAAATGATTGCGATCGCGCTTATTCTTGTTGCAAAATGCGTGACTGGAATATTTATAATTTATTTAGTTGGAAATATATTCCTTATTTGATATATAAAAACGATCTAGGAGTATTTAAAAAATTAGTTAACGATAGAATAGAAAAGGATAAAAAATGGATAAAGGAAAATAAAGATAATGATGAATATTGGCAAGATGACACTGAAGAGGAAAAACGACAAGAATTAGCCCAACGGGAATCTCAAATGACTCAATTAATGAATTTAGAAGCAGAATTTGCACTAAATAAGCCAAATATAGATATTAATAATCAATTATTATTAGAAAGTAGTGGATGCTTATTATTTGACTGTGTGAGACATGGCAATCCCAAAGATGATGAATAGGTTTACCCTGACAAAATAGTAAAACTTCCTTAACAATCTTAATATTTGTCAAATAATCTTAACAAAAATGATAGTAAGCAAACTAATTGTGATAATTCCCACGACGACGAAAGGATTATTTTCATCTCCTATAACCTCAGAGCAAAGCATGTGGCAGTGGAAGATTTTAAATTGATCGTCGGATCGACTACTGGCTTCAACTATTGCGATCGCCTACACCTTGTTCAAGGAATGAAAAATAGGGCTTTTCCTGTCACGCACCTTCCCTCGGTATTGTGACAATTGCGGCTATTCCTGAAATGGTTAAAAATGTAAAGAACCACAGATTATAGTAGAGTGAAAATTTAACACAGTTTAAGAGTGCCCTCATATCGCGTCTGATTTCATGAGTTACTATATTTCTCCCCGTTTTCAAGATAAACTTGCCGTTCATATTACTAAAAATTACCTCCCTCTTGCCAACGTGCGAGTACCTTTAATTTTGGGTATTCACGGGCGCAAAGGAGAAGGAAAATCCTTTCAATGTGAATTGGTTTTCGAGAGAATGGGTGTCGGAGTAACTCTCCTAAGTGGCGGTGAATTAGAAAGCCCAGATGCAGGAGATCCAGCACGGTTGATTAGGTTACGTTATCGGGAAACTGCCGAATTAGTTAAAGTACGCGGTAAAATGTGCGTGTTGATGATCAACGATTTGGATGCAGGTGCTGGGCGTTTTGATGAAGGTACTCAGTACACGGTGAATACCCAGTTGGTGAACGCTACATTGATGAATATTGCCGATAATCCCACCGATGTACAGTTACCCGGTAGTTACGATTCTACACCTTTGCAACGCGTTCCCATTATTGTTACAGGTAACGATTTCTCCACTTTATATGCACCATTGATTCGCGATGGCAGAATGGAGAAATTTTACTGGGAACCCAATAGAGATGATAAAATTGGAATTGTGGGAGGAATTTTTAGTGAAGATGCTCTTTCACAACAAGATATAGAAAAGCTGGTTGACGAGTTTCCCTCGCGAGCAATTGATTTTTATAGTGCATTGCGATCGCTAATTTATGACGAACAAATTCGCAATTTTATTCATGATACAGGAATAGACAAGGTATCTTCGCGGGTTGTTAATAGCGACAACATTCCATCATTTAAAAAACCTAAATTCGGTTTATCAGATTTGATAGAAATGGCTAACTTAATGGTTGGCGAACAAAAACGGGTAGATGATTCGCGATTGGTTGAAGAATACAATCGCGGCGCGTTACGACACCAAAAATATTTTATACCGAAATCATCAGAATTATCCGTATACGAAGCGAGACCAACTGCCGAGTTTGACGGTGAACCTTTATCTATTTACCATGCAAAACCTATTTATCAAGTAGAAGCAGAACCTGTAGCACTTGCGAATATTCCATCTTCACCTCAATTAGTAAGCGTAGGCGGAAATAAGAAAATGAGTAAACAATATAACAAGTTTAACGACGATACGCAAAATACAATCACCCATGTGGGACCAGAAATACTCAGCTATATGCAGAAAATTTTGGCATCTGGGAACCATCTGAGTATAGAATATGTAGACAAAGATAGATTTAGCAAGGGTGATTGGCAAAAGTTTTCCACTCACGAAATAGATGATATGGCCGATGCCATTGGAGATTTGGAAAGATGTTTAGTCACTCATAAGGAAGATTACGTGCGCGTGGCTGGAATCGACTACAAAACCAAGCAGCCAGTCATGGGAACTATAATTCAAAATCCCGAAGAAAAAAATAGCAGTTCAAATTTCCGTTATCCACCAACGCCGACATATCCCAACAAGCAACTTCAAGGTGATTCAACTTTCCGTTATCCAGAAACATCTACTCCAAATTACAACGAACAAAGTAGCGATTCAACTTTCGTCTATCCACCAACATCAAGTGTAAATCATAAGGAAAAATTAGGTGGCTCGACTTTCCGTTATCCACCGACGACTACAGTGACTCCCTTCCCTGCTCCACATACATCAGCAGATAGCTATACCGCAACCAGCAGCGTTTCCGAATTCAAAGATTATCATACCAATCCACATAACGCACAGATGGCTAAAGCCCATGTGGAACTAGAAATCTTAGAACAAATGCGGGAAATTTTGGCATTAGGAAACCATATTGGTATAGAATACGTAGACGAGCGTAGATTCCGTATAGGTTCTTGGAATAGTTACGCCGGACATCAAATACAAGACATGGCAGATGCGATCGCAGCATTAGAAGCGTGTTTAGTAGAACATAATAACGACTATGTGCGTATCTTCGGAATTGAACCCAAAACTAACCGACGGTTATCAGAAATAATGGTTCAGCGTCCGAGTGGTAAACTTGTTCCTAGATAACCAAAACATGTAGAGACGTAGCAGTGCTACGTCTCCCAAAATATGTATCAAATTAAAACTAATACTATTGTATTAATTTTAAAAATTTTGAATTAAGCCAACCCAAAAACGTTATTATAGAATGATTGCTGGAATTTATTTGCAGCATTATTGAAAGCATTGGTTAATTCATTCCAAGTCTTTTTAAAACCTAACTTTAAATCTTCCCAAGCATCCTCACAAATAATCCAGAAGACTTTGGAAAAACTGCTATCTCAAATTGAAACGCTGATTGATGAGTAGCAGTGCTAAATAAATTAAAAAAATACAAAAATCAGCAGTACCCAGTAAATCCAGAAAACCGCTGATAAAATGGTGTGTATGGTGAAGCAAGCAATAAGAGAATAAAGATAAATCTTAAATATAAAAGCGAATTTTAAATCGGTGAAGGGAGCAGTTGCCAGGTGCGAATAACTGTTAAGTGACAACTGTTAAATACTAAGCACCTTGCAATCTAGCAAAGCCGAAGGTGACGTTAAACTCTTCACACCAGATTGCTACAGATTTGAAATCATCTAAATCAAAGTTGGCGGGAATTTCGTAACGTTGAGCGCCATCGAAGCGTTATAAGTTAGCCAGAGTTACATAATTTTTTTCTTGCAAGTTGACGGGTACGGTACTCTTGCGGTGTAAAACAACTCTTACTTTCGGTCCGCGTGCTGTGGTGAATCCTTTGCTAAACTCAAGATAGCGCTTACCGTTAACATTAACAATCTTAGCAGTACCGTTGGTGGGATGATCTTGTTCGGTGGTAACAAAGCTACCGGATGCAATCAGCGACTGAGATTTTGCTGCAACTGTAATACCTTGTCTTGCTGTGAGTGCTTCGGCTGGTTGTGCGTTGAGTGCCAATTCTCCGACACTACCTAATAATACCATTGATGCAATTCCGAATCCAGCTAATTTGTTAAGTTTCATTTGTCGTTACCTCTTGTTGGTTGTTTTCCTGTCCTTATTTACTAATATCGGGGATGAAGCTGAGATAGTAGTGATTGGTAACTGAGGTAATGATAAGAGTTAAATGAGAAAACTGAGAGAAAAGTTTCATATCAAATCCGTTGGCATCGGAATTATATTTTTTTCCAGCCTCGGAGCCCAGAGGAAGGCGCTGTCGTGGCTCCTTTGCCTTGTTACTACTCACTCCTCCTAATACTACTCACTTTTCCCGATTACTATTTCCAACACCAACCTACTTATCAAAGCTAAAAGTGCTTTCTTGATTAAATTGCTTATATCTTAATGTTTAATGCTAATCCACCACACGAACATTACAGCCCTACTTGGGTACATAGCTCCACGAAAAGATGAAATTTTTACGGTAGCTTCTAATTGTGCAACAAAGCCAAATAGTTTTTGATTGGAGAAGGAGCTATTTATAGCCCAACCCTGAGTATTTAAAATACAATTTAAAATTCCTTGGCAATATTCCATCTTTTATTTTCATGCTTTAACAGCGTCAACTTCTGTGCATTAAACTCAAAATGCAACTCCCGATTTTCAAATTCTATCCAAGCAGCTTTAAATTTACTTCGCTTCAAATCTTTAAAAGCAACCGTCATGTGAGGAGTAAAGTTGCGAGATTTACCAAGTTTGTCAACTATCCCCAGATTGGTTTCTAAACAAAACATTAAATCAGCTTGTAAATTCATTAAATCTGGAGTTTGAACTACATCAATATATATAACGTGGGGAGCAAAGGCATTATAACCATTAAGAGTAATTGGTATTGCATCTCTTCCCATGGCAAACTTTTTTAAACATTCCTCCAAAAGCGGTAAATTATTAGAATCCCATTCAAAAGGCGGTTGTAGGGTAATATGCGGTGGCGATTTTTGAGCATGCTTGCTGTCATAATTATCGGCAAAATACTGCTTAATCTCGTTAGCATAATCTTGAATTTCCTGTGGTGGTAATAAGGCAATGAAGTATAGATTCATGATGGAGAATGGTGGAACAATCAATTATCAATTATCAATTATCAATTATCAACCAACAACCATCAACTAACCACTATCAACTATAGCAATCCTAAATAATTCACGATCAAACACTGATGAATTTTTAGTAAAATCTAAAACTACTATTTTTTACGCAATATATCAATTCAGCCACAAAACCTACTTTTATTCATCAGTTGTACAAAACAGAACGCTAAAGCTCAGCAAAACCCCATATTACAAGCTACCATCAGCAATTCCCACATCAACACCCCGTGCAGATGTACCCTATGTACCCACAGCTAATGAAGTTGTTGAGCAAATGCTGGAAATGGCCGCCGGTTTCTAATCAAGATATTATCTACGATTTGGGTAGCGGCGATGGGCGTATTCCTATTACTGCTGTGAAAAAATACAATGCTCTTAGAGCTACTGGTTGACTTTTAGTCCAGGGATGAAAGCTAATCACGGGATTTATCCCGCCTAGAGTTTTTGTTGAGCAATGTATCGTTTCACTTGCTCAGTTGAGATATTACCAGCAGTACTAACAAAATAACTAGGAGTCCATAAAGTAGGGAGTTTCAGAAGCTCTGGAAACTCCTTAATCTTCCACCTATTTTTAGGCTCATTACACAGTTCGGTAATCACTTCTTGCAGTCTAAAAGCTATATCACCTACTAACACTTTTTTACGACGTTTGGGGATAAAGACGAAATGGTAATTCAATAGTGATACCGCGTTCCCTTCATGCCTGTATTCGTCGGTCGAAAATTTTCCCATATTTACCGAAATTCATGTTGTTGTTTTGTCTATGGCTATAGTATAATCAACGCATAACATAAATAACAAGGAGGTGATAAACGTTGTTAGTTCTGGAGTACAAAGTTAAAGGAAGCGATAAACAATACCAAGCGATTGAGGAGTCTATTAAAACTACTCAATTCGTCCGTAACAAGTGCTTACGTCACTGGATGGACGCTAAGAAAGAAGATAAAATCAATCGTTTTGCGTTAAATAAATACTCTACAGAGCTACGCAACGAATTTAAATTTGTTAAAGATTTAAACAGTATGTCTGTTCAGTCAGCAGCAGAAAGAGCATGGTTTGCTATTTCTAGGTTTTACCATAACTGTAAATCTAGTAAATCCGGTAAAAAAGGTTTTCCAAGGTTCCAAAAAGATAATCGTTCTACTGAATATAAAACGTCAGGCTGGAAATTACATAAAACTAAACGACGCATTACTTTTACTGATAAAAAAGGTATAGGTGAACTTAAGTTACTTGGTAAATGGGATATCCATACTTACCCAGTTAAAGCAATCAAAAGAGTTCGTTTAGTGCGCCGTGCAGATGGGTATTACTGTCAATGTTCTATAGACGTTGATAGTTTCAAGCAATTAGAATCGACTGGAAATCAAGTGGGCCTGGATGTTGGTTTAGAATACTTTTACTCGGATAGCAATGGAAATCATGTAGAAAATCCTAGATTTTTACGTAAAGCCGAAAAAAATATTAAACGTTCTCAACGTCGTATTTACAAACATAAAAAAGGTTCAAATAAACGACGTAAATCTAGAAAAATATATGCTCGAAAACATCTAAAAGTAAGTAGACAGCGTACCGAGTTTGCTAAGAGAGTAGCACTCACGCTTGTATCATCTAACGATGTAATCGTTTACGAAGATTTAGTTGTTAAGAACATGGTAAAGAATCACTGTCTTGCAAAGTCTATTAATGACGTTGCTTGGAGGCTTTTTAGACAGTGGCTTGAATATTTTTCTAACAAGTATGGTCGTCAAGCAATTGCTGTAAAACCGCATTACACATCACAAATCTGCCCTTCTTGCAATTCAAAGGTAAGAAAAACTTTAAGCACCAGGACACATATTTGTAAATGTGGTTGCAATCTCCACAGGGATACAGCAGCAGCAATTGTAATTCTTGAAAGAGCTACCGGAGGGCATCCGGAAAGTAACGCTCAGGGAGTAGCAACCTCTACTCTATTTGGCGAAAGCCTGGTAGAGCAAGTAGCTACGATGAACTGAGAATCCCTGTCTCTTTAGAGCAGGGAGTGTCAAACACTCTATCTATGGACTATACCAGAAAATGTCCCCGAAAATTTGCTTTCAAACTAAGGGTTAGTTGTTGACAGTTAACAGTACCATGACAGTTAACTGCGAACAGAAGATTATCTTTGCGAACAACTATCAACCATCAATGTTGCCAAACATTCATACTGGTATGTATGATAAATAATCATATGTATCACGATTTTGATTATGGCAACTGTTGTAGAGCATAGAGAAACTAAACAAAAGCTCTTAGAAACTGCACTGGATTTAATTTGGGAGAACAATTACGATTGCGTAGGAATTGTCCAAATTTGTACCCAAGCCGGAGTGACAAAGGGTGCTTTTTATCACTATTTTCATTCCAAAGCCGATTTAGCAGCGGCAGCATTAGAAGCACGCTGGAAAAATATTAGAAGTGATTTCGATCGCGTGTTTTCTCCCCAAAATACATCTTTAGAAAGAGTTAATGATTACTGCGAACTGATAATATCCATGCAGATGAGAAAACACGCTCAAACTGGAAGAGTACTTGGTTGTCCATTTATCTCAACTGGTCAAAGTACTAAGGAAGATAAACTCAAAAGTATTTCTGTTGACATCATCGAGCGCATGATTAAGTATTTTACTTCCCTCGTCGCTGATGCTCAACGTGAAGGTATTGTCGATAAAGCCTTGGATCCAGTCAAAATCGCTCGTTATATGTATGTATTTGTTCAAGGTGTTTTAACCATAGGTAGAGTGAAAAATGATTTAACATCTGTTAAAACGGATCTGAAACCAGGATTATTACGAATATTAGGTATACCGGCATAAAAAATTTTAACCATTGACATACCAACTGGTATGCATAAAATTTTCAAATCTTAACAAACGATCGTTATTCATTACCACCAGAATCATGAGCGAGTTACAACCACCAGGTACAATTTCCGAAAAGCAGTCACAAAATTTGCAGCAAGATATTGATGATTCGCTCATAGGAGAAAAACAATATAAACCAGAGAGAAAGCATCAAAATTCTTGGTTAGGGTTATTATTATTGATCTCCATTGGCATCAATGGTGTGGCGTTATGGCGAATATTTTCTCCCGCTGAACAATTAAATAAACCAGCAGCAGCAACAGTCAAAGCACCACCACCCCGTGCGGTAGAAGTAACAACTCTAGCATCGGGGAATGCCATTAGGAGCGTACAATTATTAGGACAAGTAGAATCGCCACAACAAGCTACAATTCGTGCTCAGACAGGGGGTTTAATCAAAAACGTATTAGTGCAAGCAGGGGATAGAGTCAAACCGGGAATGGCGATCGCAATTTTGGATGATGCCGATCAAAAATTAGCCCTTTCGCGAGCAGAAGCACAACTTGCTCAACAACGCAATAATTTAGCGCGGTTAGAAGTAGGTACTCGTCGGGAAATAATAGCTCAACGTCGAGCAGCGGTAAGCTCAGCTCAAGCGCGAGAAAGAGAAGCAGTAGATAATCTTAGAAGAAATAGCGAGTTAGTAAAACAAGGTGCGATCGCACAGAGATTATTAGTAGAAGCCCGTGCAGCAGTAGATGAAGCAAGGGGAGAAACATTAGAAGCTCAAGCAGAATTAGCAGAAGCAGAAGCAGGAGCTACCCGTGAAGAAATAGCAGCACAAAGAGCGAATGTAGCAGCAGCCGTTGCAGCAGTCAATCAAGCCAAATTGGTAATGTCGCGTACTCGGATTACAGCGACTTCCGGTGGTGTGGTGTTGCAAAGACTTGTTAGCCCTGGTGACTACTTACAAATAGGTGGTGAAATTGCGACTTTAGTTGCCGGAGAAAGACTTGATATTTTCTTAGAATTACCAGAACAACTCAGCGGTAGAGTGGCGGCTGGAACGAGAGTAGAATTAACAGCTCGCGCTTTACCACAGTGGCGAGGAAATGCGAGAATTACAGGAGTTGTACCTTCTGCCGAAGCTGCTTCGAGAAGACAGCGGGTAAGGGTAAGATTAGATAATCCACCACAAGGATTATTACCAGGAATGGCAATTACAGGTAACTTACAATTATCAGGGAATACTCAGGGATTAGTAGTATCTCGCGATGCTTTAACTCGCCGTGCAGACAGGTGGTTATTATTTACTGTAGAAGATGGCAAAGCTAAAGAATTAGAAGTAGAAATGGTTGCAGATATGGGTGAGAAAGTAGGGATTTCCGGTACTGGATTACAAAATGGCCAAACCGTGGTTTTACGTGGTGGGGATGGTTTGAGAGATGGAGCTAATGTGAGAATTGTGGGAGGGTAATGAGTAAGGAGTAAGGAGTAATGAGTTAGGAGTAATGAGTTAGGAGTAATGAGTTAGGAGTAATGAGTTAGGAGTAATGAGTTAGGAGTAATGAGTTAGGAGTAATGAGTTAGGAGTAATGAGTTAGGAGTAATAAGTAAGGAGTAATGAGTTAGGAGTAATAAGTAAGGAGTAATAAGTAAGGAGTAATGAGTTAGGAGTTTATAATTTTGACTTTTGACTTTTGACTTTTGAATTCTCCTCTTCCCTCTCTTACTAAATGTACCAATAATCTTAAAGTGAAACGGTATTATTCATTCTCAGCGCACCTCCGCCCATACCGAGCGCGTACCTTTGCGTTTCAAAAACAGAAAAAACCATGACAGACTCTAGAAAAATCCAAGTTAGTTTAGCCATCATCCGTATTTCTACAGCAATATTCTTCCTAGTTTGGTCATTGCGGAAATTAATTCAACCAGAATCAACGCAAAAGATATTTTCTAACTTTTACTTTATGGAAGTACCACTAGCATTTTCCTACGTTGCTGGTGTTATTCAAACTTTAATTATTCTTACTTTCCTAGTGGGTTTATTCAAAACCTGGACTTATGGCGCTTTGCTAGGAATGCATATTGTATCAGTACTGTCAACATACCAAAGACTGTTAAATCCCTATGAAACTCCCAATACTTTATTTTGGGCTGCTGTTCCCGCATTAGGTGGATTAATTGCTTTATTTTTACTGCGAGATAAGGATGAATTTCTAACGCTCAAACTCAATAAAGCAGATAGAGAAGTAACTACTGATAGTTGATAGTGGATAGTTGATGATTGTTCGATTAACCACCAACAACCAACCACCAACAACTAACCACCAACAACCAACAACCAACCACTAACAACCAACCACTAACAACCAATCATGAGCTTAATTAAAACTGCCGTTCGTTGGCGACATGGAACTTTTGTTTTATTCTGTATTTTGGCACTATTTGGTGTACTATCTTTATTGAGTCTACCTTTAGAATTACGACCTGGTGGCGATCGCCCTGAAATTACTATTAGTACTTCTTATTCTGGTGCTAGCCCTAGGGAAGTGGAGGAGTTAATTACTCGTCCGATTGAGGAAAGGTTGGAAGAAGTTCAAGGTATTCAAGAAGTTACCAGTAGCAGTTCATCTGGTAGAAGTAGCATCAATTTAGAATTTAACTGGGATAGCGATATAGATCGACGTCTAGTAGATGTTTTAAACAAACTCCAGCAAGTTGAAGCGTTACCGCCGGAAGCAGGGGAATCGGATGTCGAAATTGTCAGCGGTAGCAGTAGTCCGATGATGTGGACGATACTTGTTGCCAAGGAAGGTTTTACACCCAATGACGAACATTATCGAGATTTAGTTGACGATGTAATAGTACCACGTTTTCGTCAAGTTCAAGGTGTAGGACAATTTTTGGTTTCTGGTGGTAGGGAAAGAGAGGTAGAAGTCATTGTCGATCCGAAGGCTTTGGCTGATCGCAATTTGACGATTGGTGATGTAGTAAGTGCCTTAAGAAGTAATAATAGAGATATTCGTGGTGGCCCATTAATTTTGGGAAGACGGGAATATCGAGTTCGTACCGTTAGTCGTTCGACTGATGTTAAACAATTGGAAGGTTTTGTGTTGCGTCGCGATGAATCGGGAACGGTTTATTTACGAGATGTTGCCAAAGCGCAGATGGGGAGGAAAATTCAAGATAGGGCTTTAATCAGGGATAATAAACCGGCGGTAGCGGTGGGAATTGTTCGTCAACCTAATGCGAATGTACCGGAAATATCTAAGGGTATTCGTCAAGCTTTGGTAGATTTAGAAGCTCGGTTCGATCGCGAAGGGGAAGGTATTACTTTTGATATTCCCTATGATGAAAATGACTATATCAATGAATCGATTTCTTTTGTACAAGGGAATTTGATGATGGGTGCTGTTTTAGCAGCGTTTATTTTGTTACTGTTTCTTGGTTCTTTACGGACGGTTGCAGTGATTGCCATTACTATTCCCACTACTTTAATTACAGTATTTATTGTATTTGCAGCTTTAGGACGTTCTTTAAATGTAATTAGTTTAGCTAGTTTGGCTTTTGCTGTGGGGATGGTGGTGGATAATGCCATTGTGGTGTTGGAAAATGTATTTACTCATATGCAGATGGGTAAGTCTCCTGTAAAGGCTGCGATTGAAGGTACTGAAGAAGTTGGTGGTGCAATGTTGGCTTCCACTTTAACAACTATTGCGGTATTTGCGCCGATTGTATTAGTTAAGGGAGAAGCTGGACAATTATTCTTTGATATTGGGATTGGGCTTTCCGCATCAGTTTTATTTTCCCTATTTGCAGCACTTACCTTAGTACCGATGTTATCGGGATTATTTCTCAATCGAGCAGAAGCACAAAGAATACTCCAGGGAATGGAAAATAATCAAAATAATCCAGAAATTGACCCTTTATTAATTGCTTCTGACCAAATAATTCTAAATCCAAATCGTTCGCCATTCTCTAAAATTCAACATCTTTTAGAAAAAATAATCAGTAAAATATCTCATATATTCCTCTTCTTCCAAGGTAAGTTTGAAAAATTGCTCCTGGCTACGGTAAGTTGGTCAATAGGAGTAGGACGTAAATTCCGACGTTTGATAGTACTATCAATTCCCATCACGTTACTATTTATCAGCTTTCAACTACTACCCCCAGCAGATTATCTTCCCGAAGGAAACCGTAACTTGATATTATGGCTATCAGAACCATTTCCCGGTACTAGTATTCCCGAAGCCATTAAACTATCTCAAGGGCCTAGAGATTTCGTCAGCGAACAACCAGAAATCATGCGCAGTCTCTACGTTCATCGTAGCGGATTAAGAGCGATCGCCGCATTTGTCAAACCGGAAGAATCAACTGGTAATAAACTCGATGAAATTGTAGATAGAATGCGGAAAGTAGGTGGTAGCTTTCCTGGATATCGTTTCTTAGTTCCCCGACGGGTTTCAATTTTCCGCAATCCTGGTAAAGAATTTGAAATAAACCTTGTGGGACAAGATTTAGAAGAGTTAAATCGATTGCAACAGCAGTTAATGCAGCAATTACGAGGACTTAGTGGAGTACAAAACGTCCGTTCTAATTTTGTCACCGGAGCGCCAGAATTACAAGTTATCCCCAATAGAGTCAGATTAGCAGAAGTCGGACTTTCAGAAGCAGAATTAGGTTCAATTGTCGAAGCTGCTTTGGGAGGTTTACGAGCTTCCGAATTTACAGATGGCAAACGAGAGCTTGATGTGACTGTAGAATTGCAAAATACATCAGTTGAAACACCAGCACAATTACGACAATTACCGTTAAATATTGGTAACGGCAGACAAGTACAACTTGCCGATGTGGCACAAGTTATAGAAGCCACTGGGCCAGATGCAATTAATCATGTAGACTTAGAACGTTCAATTACTCTTACCGTGAGAGTTGCGCGGGAAGCTCCTTTGGGTGAATTAATTGAACAAACCGAACAACAAATTTTAGAACCCTTACGCCAAACATTACCAACAGGTTTCCGCGTTGAATTAGCAGGCTCTGCCGACGTGCTATCAGAAACATTAATGCAATTGGGTTCAACCTTTGTTTTATCCTTGTTAATTACTTATTTACTCCTAGTTGCCTTATATCGTTCCTTTTCCTTCCCCCTTTTAATTATGGCAACAGTACCCATGGGAATATCGGGAGCTTTATTAAGTTTAATTCTCGCTAATTCAATCCCTGGTGTAGTTGTTCCCTTAGATATGATTACCGGATTGGGATTTGTAATTCTTACCGGGGTTGTCGTGAATAACGCCATTTTACTAGTAGATAGGTCATTACAACTGCAACAAGAAGGTAAAAGCTACGACGATTCCTTGTATTTAGCAGTAAAAGATAGATTGCGACCAATTTTCATGTCAGCAGGAACAAGCGTCTTAGGAATGTTACCATTAGCGATCGTACCTGGGAAAGGAGCGGAGTTATATCAAGGATTAGGAATTGTGTTAACGGGAGGTTTAGCATTTTCTACCATTCTTACACCCACAGTAGTTCCTGCATTAATGGGATTGTTGCGGGATTATTCTGGCAAGAAGAATATTCAAATAAACCAACTCCAAGAGATAGAAGAAATAAGCGCGACAAAGCTTTGAAAATCTAAAAATTTCTGAAGATTTAGAAAGAGTTATAACAGAACATCGAGAAATATCTGTGAGGGCTAGTAATAGGTAAAACAATTTTTTTGTTCTGAGCCATATAGTAATACCGTTTCTTTATAAAGATGCGCCGAATTAAGCCCTCGCGTTGGTGGGCTTTGTTTGGTTAGCCCACCATAGCCAGAGTGAGGGCGATTAAGCGCAACCTCCGCCCAGAATTGGTATAAGTAATTAACAGGGCTTCATATAAGGCTTCAAACTTTCTTCAATGTCGTAATGCCGGACTTTTGACAAGAGTTTAGAAATGCACAACAGCTTATCGTTTGAGAGGGTCAAGGTAAATTTAGAATGGCGGAATTATTACCCCATCGATGAATCGAGGGGCTTGAAACAAGGAAAAAATTTTCTTATTCCACGGATAAATCCGTCCGATTTTTTTTGGTCAATTTCTGTCGCCATTCCCATGGCTCTAGCAAGCGCTTCAAATGTCTCTTCAATAATATGATGGGAGTTGATAGCATCAAGTTTTTGTTGGTTAAATTAGCAAAACAGGTGCAAACAGATTATATATAAATTTATTATATTTGAAAAAGTGACTTAGATCGCATCCAAAAAATAAGTTAACTTCGTTAGTTAAATGAAAATATTCGCATTATTAATGACAGTATTCTCAATTGAGCAGTTTTTTGTAATTTTTTGTAACTAATTACTGAAAAAATACGATGTTTAGATGTAGATATTTTAAGTTTTATCAGTGTAGAAAGTATTTCAAATCACGATTGTAAATAGAGGATCAGTGTTTTTATCGATCTGTAGGATTTTTTGTTGCGATCGAAACTTGGGTATTACAGAAAATCAGGAATATAAAAAAATTCAGATTTGTTAGAAACAGGACTTACGCAATTGTCACAAAGCTCTGATGGTGCGTGACACTACAACCCTCATTAATACGTTCTATAGGAGAATCTAGAGTTGATATGTTGTTATCAGATGAAATTAAATCTAATCTGACTCTATCTCTACGAGAAAAAGCAGAGTTGATTTGGTCGATATCCCATCAAAATATTCTGACTTTTTTAAATCAAATTCCCGCTGAGCGACAGCATTCTGTAAAATATGAAGACTTGGTACAAAATCCTCAAAATACAGTAGAAAAATTATGTAACTTTCTCAAATTAAAATTTCAATCTGATAGGACTTACGCAACCGGCACATTTTCCTCGTAGGGGCACGTGACACTATGCTTGATTGTAAACGAAAAATTAAGCTTTTCGTGTCACGCACCAACCAGGGTTTTATGACAATTGCGTAAGTCCTGTCTGAGATGCTACAGCCTTATTCTCAAAAGAAACAGCGCATGACAGATGGGATTCATTCTATTTCTCGTATGGTAGGCGATCCAAAATTTCATACTCATCAAAAAATTAATACTAAAAGTATCGATCTCTGGAAACAAGAATATCAATCAGATTTTTTAACTGAAGAAAGTTGGCAAATAGCTGAACAATTAGGATATGAAAGATTAAAGAATAAATCATTATCAAATCTAGTTACCTTTCAATCTCAAGGAAATAAAAAACCTTTATTTAGCAGGTTTAGTAGATTACTTACTCATAGTACGATGGCATTGGGCTTCTCAAGGAGCATGAGCAGCTACAGCAGCAAGTCAATTTGGGATGCTCTTGATTGCCACTGCCTTTTTTATCCAAGAAAATTGGTGGCATCAAATACTCTCTGTAACTAACAAGATATTTGATGTAAAAGCAATCAAATAACTTTTTAATATTAATCGAGATATCTGGCTGCGAAATATTGCTGGAACTTTAACAATTGCTGCTTTTAACGATATTAGATCTGCTTTAGGAACGATGACTTTAGCAATTAATACCTTGCTATTTCAAGTAATTCTTATTACCTTTTATTTTATTGAAGGATTGAGTTTTGCTACTGAAAGTTTAGCCGGTAATTTTCAAGGGCAAGGTAAAAACCAACAGTTAGTTCCCCTACTAAAATTATCTGGTATAAGTAGTCTTGGTGTGGGAATGATTATAGCTTCACTGTTTATCTCGGCTCCAGATTTCTGATTTGCACTATTGACGAATCACTTTGAAGTAATTAAACAACTTTATTACTATATTCTATGGTTATTTGCAGTATTAGCATTTAGTTCCCTCTCGTTTATTTTAGATGGTTATTTTTTAGGTTTAACTCAAGGTGCAATACTTCGTAATGGAGTTATCATTGGTAGTTTGTTCGGTTTTGTACCTCTAGCAGTAATCTCATGCCAATTGCATAATAGTCATCTACTATGGCTAGCAATGTGTTTTGATATGGCAGTTAGATTTATCGCTTTAGTAGTTCGAGTGCCACAAACTATTAAAGCTTCTTCTTAATAGCTATGATGATGCGTTACAGCCCGCATGAAACGTAATAAATTTTCAACTCAATATTTCGTGCCGCAGGGCACCCTACAAGATTTACAACACTCCCTTAGAACTAGGAATAGTACTCGCACGCCGCGGATCGATTTCTGTCGCCATCCGCATGGCTCTAGCAAAAGCCTTGAATGTAGCTTCAATAATATGATGGGAGTTGATACCGTCAAGTTGACGAATATGCAGCGTCATTTGACTATTATTCGCAATTGCAACAAAGAATTCCCGTACTAATTGAGTGTCATAATTCCCCACTCTTTGAGTAGGAATTTGTAAACCATAACTTAAATGAGGTCTTCCTGAAAAGTCCAAAGCTACTTGAACCAAAGCTTCATCGAGAGGAGCTATAAAATGACCGAAACGGACAATACCTTTGCGATCGCCAAGTGCTTGTTTGAGAGCTTGTCCTAATGTAATACCTACATCTTCATTGGTGTGATGGTCATCTATTTCCCAATCTCCCTTAGCTATGACTTCTAAGTCAATCAGTCCATGGGAGGATATTTGATGGAGCATATGATCTAAAAATGGAATCCCAGTTTGAGCGTTGCAATTACCAGTACCATCTAAATTAAGGGTAACTTGTACGTCTGTTTCCCCGGTGGTACGGCTAACGGTAGCAATGCGAGGAGTAAAACTAGTATTAATATTTGAAGAGAGTTGGGGATGTTCTATTGAGCGCATGATAGCCGTACTTATTCTAAAACTTTGAATATATTATCCCGCGCTGAAACAAATTTTGGATTTTCTATTTTAGATTTTAGATTAAATAAGTCAAATCTTGTAGCTGAAAAAAACTCTAATCTTATTTCAAACTTCCAGCCTCCAGATTGGGAACGCTATGCAGAGACTCAGCAAGATTGTCAACTATCTGGAGACAGAGCCTCCAAAACCTCTTTACCTGGCTGAGCCTGGTAACGAGAAAAAAACTCCCATCCTATTAAATTTGAGTCCACCTTGATGGTTTTTTTTAGAAGCCCCACCCTTCCAGGGTGAGGGCTAAAAATTTGTGAAATTCTAAAAATAATCTAAAAAAATGGGAAATTTAACGATTACATTCCCATAATTTCATATCCTGCATCTACATACAGAACTTGACCTGTAATTCCACTAGCTAAATCGCTGCATAGGAAAGCCGCTGCATTACCCACTTCTAGCTGGGTAACAGTACGCTTAAGGGGAGCAATTTCTTCCACATGGTGAATCATATCTAGAATACCACCGACCGCACTCGAAGCCAAAGTACGAATAGGACCAGCCGAAATAGCATTGACGCGAATATTTTGCTCTCCAAGCTCTGCTGCAAGATAACGCACACTAGATTCTAATGCTGCTTTAGCGACTCCCATGACATTGTAATTGGGAATTGCACGGGGTCCGCCCAAGTAAGTCAAAGTAACAATACTTCCCCCTTCCTTCATTAAAGGCTTGGCAGCACCAGCTAATTGTGCTAAAGAATAAGCGCTTATTTCCAAAGCCAAATTAAATCCCCCACGAGAAGTTTCGCTAAAACCTCCGGTTAAGTCCTCTTTTTTTGCGAAAGCAAGACAATGGATCAAAATATCTACAGAACCCCATTTTTCCTCAATGGCATAAAAAGTCGATTTTACTTGTTCCTCATCTTGAACATTACATGGCAAAAACAAGCTAGGAGAAAGTGGTTCTACCAAATCCGCAACTTTTTTCTCCATTTTTCCTTTCTCATCAGGCAAATAGGTAACACCAATATTTGCTCCAGCTTTGTGCAGTTGTTGGGCGATACCCCAAGCGATAGAACGGTTATTAGCAATACCTGTAACCAGGGCGTTTTTCCCAGTCAGATCCAGCATAAAAATTCCCTATTTAGAAATGGTTCATGGTTGAGCATACTAGATATTAGACTGATTTCTCTTACTTTTAAATCCCATTTATCCGGAGATGTAATCAATGTTGTTAGAAGGCTGCTACTTTAATCAATGCTTATTGTTTATGAAACTTTCAATATTTCTTCATCAAAATTATTGACAAAATCAACTACTAAAAATTAGTAGATTTCAGAGCTAAAATTTATGTATCATGATGAACAAATAGTAATGAGCTTGTGAGGTTAAGTATAGGAAAGTACAAAAAGGTTGACAATGCAATCTTGATTTTTCAGGTGTAATATACGTTAATCTGTTTTAATTATTCCGGCATTGGGTAGGGGAAGGGAGATGATTGTGACACAAGATAAAGCCCTAGCAAATGTGTTTCGTCAAATGGCAACTGGAGCTTTTCCGCCAGTTGTAGAAACCTTTGAACGCAATAAAACTATATTTTTTCCTGGCGATCCAGCCGAACGAGTTTATTTTCTTCTTAAAGGTGCCGTAAAACTCTCCAGGGTGTATGAGGCAGGAGAAGAAATAACGGTGGCATTGCTGCGAGAAAATAGCGTTTTTGGAGTTTTATCCTTATTAACAGGAAACAAATCGGATCGGTTTTATCATGCGGTAGCATTCACACCAGTAGAATTGCTCTCCGCTCCAATTGAACAAGTAGAGCAAGCACTCAAAGAAAATCCAGAATTATCTATGTTGATGCTGCGAGGACTATCTTCGCGGATATTACAAACAGAGATGATGATTGAAACTCTTGCTCACCGAGACATGGGTTCTAGATTAGTGAGTTTTTTACTAATTTTGTGTCGAGATTTTGGAGTGCCTTGTGCTGATGGGATAACTATCGATTTAAAGTTATCTCATCAAGCAATTGCAGAAGCAATTGGTTCTACTCGTGTTACCGTTACAAGATTATTAGGCGATCTACGAGAAAAAAAGATGATTTCAATCCACAAGAAGAAAATTACCGTACACAAGCCAGTTAGTTTAAGTCGGCAATTTACTTAAAATCGCGCTACATGCTAATTCTGAAAATTATGTTAATCGGAGGTATGAATAGTGGGGTATTAAGGTGGAAAAAGGTTGATTTGATTGTTAAAAAAACACATCTGAAATTACCATACCGGCATTTCTAAATTATTCGGTAAATATTACAGATGCTTTTATCCTGGTAGCAGATTAATGATAATTGAGGCTGCTACCAATTCCTTGAAAACTTTTTAATCGTATTTTTCCCAAAATTATGAGAGGTTTTATTAAAATTACTCGTAGCATTGATCAACCTTATTTATGGGAAAGGTAAGTTGTAATCTTGAATAGTGGGGTTACAAATATTTCTAAAAATGCAGGGGCAGAGGCTATTTCATCAAGAAATTCGCCCATTAGCGTCCAATTAGCTAAGACTTAAACTGCACAGAAAGGTCCAAGTCAGTTAAGGCTAACATAAACTAGCTAACAGCATTTGCTGACGGCTTTATATGCTCATCAATTGAAATGTCCATTTTTTTCAATTCCACCATTGACCGAAATTCTAGCTACTCAACCAAACACAAAAAGCACCGATTAATGTGAATATTTTAGTTGAGCTGCTCTCGTCAGCGGTTGAATAACTTTGAGCGGGGTTACCTGCACAAAGGACATTTGTAGGATAAAATTTCAATTTTATTGCTAAAATCAGCGATTACCTGGAAATTAAGTATATTCAGCTCTTGCCTTATTGACCTTTTCCCACACACAATAACTGGAAGTAGTAGGCTGTATGTGGAAGGATGAATTCGGCAATATTCTATGACCACCGCGTTTATCCTAATAACGGCAATCTTAATTTTGGGAGGCGTAATTGCCACCGTCGGCGATCGCATTGGTACGCGGGTGGGCAAGAAACGGCTCTCACTGTTCAACCTGCGTCCCAAAAAAACTGCTGTTTTGGTGACGATTCTGACGGGAATTGGTATTTCGGCATCAACTTTAGCAAGTTTATTTTTAGTTGATGAAGGATTGCGTAAGGGAGTGTTTGAACTTGAGGATATTCAAAAAGATTTGAGGCGGAAGCGCGAGCAGCTTGAAGGTACAGCAAATAATTTAGAAATCACTAAAAAGGAGTTAGGAGAAGCTAGGAAGCAACAAGCTCAAGCACAAAAAGATTTACAGGCAATCAACCGCTCCTTACAAGCTGCAAACATCAAGCAACAGAAAACCCAAGCCCAACTCAATCAAACCATCAAGCAGCAAGCTCGCACTCAAGCTTTATTGCAAAGTACCCAAAGCAAACTAAATCAAGTTGCCAATCGCTATAAAAAAGCCATTGAAGAGTTGCAAAACATAATTAATGAAAGAGATAACAACATTAAAGAAATTAAGCAACTCAAGGCAGAAAGACAGCGATTATATGCAGAAGCCAAAAAAGCCCTATCCCAGGCTGAAACTGCAATTAATAGACGCGATAGAGAATTAGCTAAACGTCAAGAGGCGATTGAGAGGCGCGATCAAAAAATTGGTCAACTCGATAAGCAAATTCAACAGCGTAATTCAGAAATTGCTTTGCGTGAGAAAATGATTGCTCAACGCCAGAAGGTGATTAACGAAAAACAAGCTCGTCTTTCTGAGTTGGAAAGACAGCAGTCTTCCTTGGAACAGCAACTTGCAAAGTTGGGACAATCCAATCGGGATTTGCGTTTGGGTAAGCTGGCATTAGTACGGGGGCAAGTCATTGCTGAGGCAGTAGTTCGCGTTGAAAAACCTGATGCTGCCAAACAAGCAGTGATTCAACTATTGCAGTCAGCGAATCGTTCGGCTCTCAAACAATTAAGCGAACCTGGAAGTAATTCTTCTTCAGGTGAGAAACCAATTCTGTTTGCTACTGCTAAACAAATTGAGCAATTGAGCAAGCAGATTGATGACGGTAGAGAATATGTGGTGCGAATTTTTTCCGCAGGAAATTACGTTAGGGGAGAAAAGCGCATCGAATTTTTTGCTGACGCAGCACCCAATCAAGTAGTCTTTCAAAGAGGCGAGGTGCTAGCAACTACTACAGCAGATCCCGGAGTCATGACATCAGATCAAATACGACAACGACTGGAGTTATTAATTTCCGCCTCTCAATTTCGCGCCCGTAATGCCGGTATTTTACAAAGTATTCAGATCGACGGTACTTTTATTCGATTTTTCGCTTTATTACGACGGTACAATCGATCGTTAGATATCAAAGCTGTTGCCGCCCAAGATACTTACAGAGCCGGACCGTTAAAAGTTAAACTGGTAGCAATTTTAAATGGAAAAATAATTTTTAGTACGTGAGATAATTCATGCAGCAATCTTCTTCAAACAATATTGTTCTCCCACCTATTTTCTTAACTTAACATCTTCTGACTATAAGTATAATTTAAAAGTATTTTATATGACTTCCCGTAAATTTTCACCTTCCGACTCAGTGATTTTAGGTTTCGATCCTGGTCGAGATAAGTGTGGCGTGGCTGTAATGGGACTTGATAGACAACTTCAGTATCACGAAGTTGTATCCGCATGTGACGCGATCGCCACTATTGGGGTTTTGTATCAAAAATATCCAATTTCTTTATTAGTAATGGGAGACCAAACCACAGCAAAGCATTGGAAACAACAAATACAAGAAAAATTATCCCCGACAGTAAATATTATTTTAATAGATGAGCGTTATACAAGTCTGGAAGCACGGGATCGCTACTGGTTAATGTATCCACCCAAGGGATTAATCAAACTATTGCCCAAAGGAATGAGAACACCACCACGGCCAATTGATGATATTGTTGCCATCTTACTGATCGAAAGATATCTCAACCGCCTGACTGAGTAGGCGGGAGAAAAAAAAAGGAGACAAGGGGAAGGGGGAGAAAAGTTATGATTTAAAATTTGAGTTTTGATATTTGACCTTATTTTAAAGTTCGGCTCGAATCGTAAAAACGTAATCTCCCCCCGGTTCGAGTTCATAGTCTTTTTGTTCTAAAAATCGGCTGAGAGGTTCTTTGATTAAAGCTCGACCTTGAGAAGGTGTAATTGATAACTCTCCTTGACGAAAATGCCATTGAAATTTCCACTCAAATTCACCTGCTTTTACTTCACCTTCTAGTAAACCGTTTTGCCACGATTGTCGGGTAATCCTTACGTGGGCTGTGGTTTGCGGTAGTCGTTTAGAACTCACGATTTATTGCAATACCGACTGATTAATTATTTTTACTATTAAAAGGATTTACACAAAGCCCCCCTTTCTCCAAGGGGGGCTTTGCGTAAGTCCCATACTTAACATAAGGTAATATAACTTAATTTTTTTTATAATGTCACAAATTCTTGAAATTGAACCACCAAGCGATAAATACATAAAAGATAGATTTCATCTTAATGGAAAACTTCTTAATGTCCCTGGTGGTTAATCTTAATTAATATTCATCTTTCAAATTGCAGCGCGGATTTTAGATTTGCGATCGATTCACAATTCCGGACACTTGTTACGACGGGGGCAACTCGCCGCCGGGGTACCCGGAGTAGTCTAGGAAAGCTGCGGTTTAGGCGCGAGCCGCGCTTATGCGGCTTAGGGCAGCTAAGACGACGTTCAGTTCCCTCGAAAGACTAATGCTCAACAACAAGTAGGGGAACCGCCCGCTTTCGGGGCTGCTTCACCATCCGGGTTGCGCCACTCGCTACAACGGGAACCCCGTAACGCAGTGGCTTACCCTACGGGTACCACGGGCATACTTCGCGCGTTCAGTGGAAGCTACAGTTCGGCTTATGCCGGGAGCAACACTTTAATGGCAGAT
>JBCCSG010000019.1:0-38785 GCA_039200565.1 Cyanobacteria bacterium P01_D01_bin.50
GTAATATAGAAATTGATAATGTCCTCGCTGATATATATATATAGTATCTTCAGGTTGCTGATTAGATTTTACATAGTCAAGAACATGTGTTATTTCTTCTTCTTGATGTGGCTGTATTAATAAATTACTTGCAGAAGTTACAGGTTGAAAAAGTAATGCTATTAAAAGGATTATGCCCGGGATAAAAGTTTTTTTAAAACCCCTTCTTTGAATTAAATAATTTATTCCCTCTGCAATCAATAAAATGAAAAAAGGAGTTAAAAATAAAACTAAACGACTGCGAAAAGGATACTTTTGTAAAAAAGATGCAAATAATGTTGCTATTAGTGGAGAAAGTAGTAGTAATAATTTTTCTTTTTGACGGCGAAATAATGATATACAGCCAACTAAAAAGGCAAAAATAGCTAACCCGTCGGTGATTCCAACAAAACCTAATGGTCTATAGAAAAATTTACCTAATGCATTAAACATCCAATTTATATCATAAAAAGATGATGGAAAGGCATCTCTCCAAGATGTCATTAAATTGTTATTATCATTTAAGCTCTGTACGGAAACAAAGTAAAATATAATAAAACTGATCGACCAAGTTAAGTAGATGACTAAACTTGGAAATATTTTTGATTTTCCTTCCTTTTTAACTATATCGATCGCTAAAACACTTGCTCCTACACCTGCTAAAGTAAAAACCGCTGGATGGGAAAACCAAATGCCTAAGGCTCCCAGCAATGAACAAACAATAATTTTAATCCTATTCAGTTTTTCAGTTGCAATTTGCATTACAGTCAAAAATGAAAGTAATGCGATAAAAACATCGGTTGAGTATTGTTTTAATTCGGTAGCATAGTAAACTAAATAATGCAAGCTGACGAAAAAAGCTAAGGCAATGGGTACTGCTTGTAACCTTAAAAATCGTTTTGCTAATGTATAAAAAATTAATATAGAAACGATGCCGGATACTAATGGAAATAGTCTCAGGGCATATTCGTTATTACCAAAAATTTGAATTGCTAATTTTTCTATCCATAGAAAACCAATGGGTGCTCCTTGGTCGTAATCTAGAGGTTGTAGTAGTTCTAAATAGGAACGATTGACTATATTTAAAGCTAATACAGCTTCATCAGCCCATAATGAGCGATTGGATAAATATTGAATTAGTCTAACTAAGATACCAAACGAGATAATTAATAATGATATTTTTTCGGGTGAAAATATTTTTATAGTTTGTTTTGGATTATTACTTACATCTAAATGATTTAAGATTTTTGGTTGCATATTTAAATAGATAAAGAATAATATTGAGGGAGTTTTTTTAAACGCAAAGGAGCGCAGAGGGAAGCGCAGAGGAATGAAAGAGAGGTATAGTTAAGATTTTTTTTGTGTTTGACGCATATTCTGAATAGTTGATAAATATTGTCCTAAAAAAGGAATTCCTCCCAGTGCTGGTAATAAATATCGGGAAGTACAAAGTAAACCTAATGCAGCAGCAGTAGGAGGATTCATATATGGTTGATAAAAGGCAATTAGAGCGGCATCTCGCGTACCGACTCCAGCAAAAGTTAAAGGTAACAAACCTGCTAATATTGCCAGAGGAGCTAATGCTAAGTGCGCTAAAAAAGGAACCCAGGCTTTGAGAGCAAGAGTGAAAAACCATATTTGTAAAAGATGTCCGAACCAAATAATAATAGAAGTTAAAGTAATTTTTAAAAGATGCCGTTTGTCTCTCCAGAAGTACTTATGCATTTCACTCCAAGAATCGCGGAGTTTTGCAATTTTTGAGCGCATCTTCTTCGGAGGAAATCTACCGATAAATTGAAATAATAAATTAGCAAATTGACGAGAAGCAATTAATAACGATCCAATGATTAAGCCAAAGACAACGCTAGCTGTCATGATCCAAAACAGCCAATCTTTTTGAGGATAAAGAGTTAACCCAAAAGCACACCACAACAGTAGCGATAGCATATCGCAAGCTTTTTCAAATACGACTAAAGATAAAGATAGCGATCCTTCTAAATGTCCTCTTTCTTTAATAAAATAAGCTTTAACTATATCCCCCATTTTTGAGGGTAGAACCATATTTAATACGCTTGCTGTTAATATCAAACGATTTGCTTCGCCAAATCCCAAACGGGTACGACTCGGAGTAAGTTGTTGCAAACGCCAAGCTGTTAGCATTGTTAAGGGTACAACCATACCCAAACTAATTACCATCCACAATCTATCGCTATTTTGAAATACTTCTATTAATTTTGGAAAATCGATTTTCCAGTAAATAATTACCAAAATTGTCAGACTAACGGCGATAGAAATTAGTTTTTTCATAGTGAGCGCTTAATTTCTAATACTTGAGAAGGAGCTAGTTTTTTTACTTCCTCAGTTAAATCCAACCAAGGTTGTAATTGACTTATTTGAAATGTCCTACTCATGACAACATAAATGGAAGTTTGATCGCAGCCAATACCCGCAGAAATCACGTTATCCCAAGTTTGTGCGTGCAGTTCATCGGTAATCTTCCATGTTTCATTTTGCCAGTATAATCGACGAATAAAGCGAAAAGGTGCGTCGTTTTTACCAGTAATTAAAATACGTTGTAATATTTTGCGAATCAAGTTAGGAAAAAATCTCCCTACAGTTAACATTACAACTCGCAGAATAAGTAAATTGAGCGGTGTCATTTGCTTTTGTTTAGCCCACCCCAGATTTCCGCTAATAGTAATTTCATCATCACTAATATTTATTTTATAGGGTGCAACTAAATGACCTACTGCATTTTTTATTTTCCCTTTCTCTCGCACCTGCAAAGAAATTTGTGTATCGGCAACAACTAATTTATTATTCCGAAATAACTTGAAAACTCCACCTTTATTTAAGGCTAAATACAACTGTGTATTTGAACGACGATCTATCAATATTTTGGCATTCTTTAACCAAACACGATTCAAAGGAGATGTCTTTACTAACGATCTTTCTTCTACAAAATCACGCCAAGCTAATAAATAATTCCAGGTATGATGTCCAATAATATGATCGTCAGCATAACAGGGAGATAAGCCATTTTCTAAACCTTGTAAAAAGCAATTATTAATTTGTAATGCTTCCGGTATCCAATGTCCAACTAATTCAAAACCGTGAGGGAAAAAGTTATAGGTATTGCGGCTGGTATATTCGCCACCATAAGAACCATCTGGATGGACAAATTCAGCAGCTAGTTTAACAGCTTTAATTAATGCTTCTTTAATGCGTACATCTGGATTCAATTGATAAATTCGTGCCAAACAAGAAATTGTTAAAGTATGATATCCAGGATCGCATCCTTCATATTCTATAAACCAACCTTCTTCATTTTGCCAGGAGAAAACACGCTCCAAACGCTGTACTTTGGCCTTATCCCAACGGTTAGTTTGTAAAATTTGTGATAATCTTTCCAAACACAAAACAATTAATGCTTGGTGATTGGTTAACTGTCCGCTTTCATGATGGTGTGCTAACCAATCAGCACGTTTTTTAAAAAAGTTTAAAATCTCTTGATTTTTTGTATTTTGATTTTTAAATTTATCTTTTAAATTTAAAAGTATATAACTTTCAATACAAGCCAATAGAGAAAAAGCCGCAGCCCCCGAAGCTCTTTCAAAAGGAAAATAATCATCGCAAGAAGCATCTTGATGAGCGCTACGAGCCGCATACAAAATTCCTGCTTCTACCCAATCTTTTATTACCTGCTGATGATAATATGGATTATTAGGCACATCAGTATCGTAAATTAAGGCTAAAGGAAATACAAATTCCTGAGCCATTCCACTGGGAAAATCAATAATTTTATAATGCCAAAAATTACGATCGAAGCAGCCATAAGTTGGACTATGAGGATTACGATCTAATAAAGTCAGAATTTTCGGAATTTGAGCCAAAGCAACGCGTGCAAATAAGTCTTTGTTTGTCATTTAAAGTATTGGGCATTGGGCATCGGGCATCGGGCACTTAAGTAATTATTTAACTCCTAACTCCTAACTCCTAACTCCTAACTTTTAACTTTTAACTTTTAACCTTTAACCTAATTTCATTATCCATTTCTTGACGACGCATTCGTAATTGAGTTTCTTCAAGTAATTTACGATTTGCTGCCATTAAATCTGCCACTAAACCAAACATCCATAATTGAAAACCAATTAATATTAAAATTGCTGTTAAAATCAAACTAGGTATGCGAGTACGCTCTGTTCCCATTAAGAAAAATATTAACCAGCGTATTCCTAACACTACCCCTAAACTGAAGGGTACACTGCCTAAAAGTGAAAAGAAACGTAACGGTCTGTAAAGCATGAAAATGCGAAGAATTGTAAAGAGCGATCGCATTACATAAGAAGCATTACTTTTGACTAAACGAGAAGGGCGGGAAACAAAGTTAGTTCTAATTGGCACAGAAACAATTTTCATGCCTTTTTGTCCAGCTTGAATAATTGTTTCTAAAGTATATGTATAACTATTAAATACATTAAATCTTAGTGCAGCTTCGCGATTAAAGGCACGAAAGCCGCTTGGAGCATCAGGAATATTAGTATTACTAGCACGACGAACTACCCAACTACCTAATTTTTGTAGTAACTTTTTTATCAAAGAAAAATGTTTTGTCTTCCAAATTGGCCTGGCTCCGACTACAATATCTGCTTGTTTGTAAATAATTGGTTCTATCAGTAATGGGATATCATCAGCACAATATTGATTGTCAGCATCGGTGTTTACAATAATATCGGCACCCGCTTTCAGTGAAGCTTCTAAACCAGCCATAAAAGCTTTTGCAAGTCCTTGATTGTGCGGTAATCTGACGATATGGTCTACACCGTTGGTTTTAGCAACTTCAACAGTTCTATCTTTGCTACCATCATCAATTATCAACCATTCGATAGAATCAATCCCATGTATTCGCCGTGGTAATTCTGCGAGAGTAGCTCCTAATGTTGCTTCCTCGTTATAACAGGGAATTTGAATAATCAATTTTGTCATAATTCGTTTTTTTACAAGGGTAGGCTAATAGTGGCCTTCCTGCACGAGTTATTACTGTTAGCTAATTCAACTCTGCGTATCGCGAATTTTAACACAATAAAGCGGCGTTACAGTTTGCTTTTAATCGATTAGCTTGGATAGCCGGAATCCTAAATAATTCATGAAAATTATGAGCAGTGTAAGCATATTGCTTGCGATTAAAAGTAGGCAAGATACCCGCACTACAATTTTACGTATTAATAACCGTGATTTTTCACTGTAGGATTTAGAATTGCTATATGTTAATTAAAAGACTATAGATTATACTATAAATCAAAATTTAATTACAGTTATCTAGGTCACTTTATTTCATAAACTTATGGAAAAAGATTTTTATCTACAGTATGCATCAGTTGAAGATAAACATTGGTGGTTTTTAGCACGTCGCCAAATTATAGAACAAGTAATTGTAAGATTAAACTTACCAAAAAATGCTCAAATTTTAGAAGCAGGTTGTGGTACAGGTGGTAATTTGCAAATGTTATCTCACCACGGACAAGTTTGGGCAATGGAGTTAGATGAAATTGCTTGTCAACTTGCCAATAAACGCCAAGTCACTCAGGTAAAATCCGGTAGCTTACCCGATAATATTCCTTTCAATTTGCAATATGATTTAATTTTAATCCTAGATGTCATCGAACATCTTGATAATGATTTATCCGCACTCAAAGCTTTGTATTATAAACTAAAGCCTGGAGGATGTTTATTAGTTACTGTTCCAGCATATAAATTTTTATGGAGCGAACACGATGAAATCAACCATCATAAACGCCGCTACCGATTAAAAGGCTTAAAACAACTGGTAAAAAAAGCAGGTTATGACATAACTTATGGAAGTTATTTTAATACTTTTTTATTCCCTGTAGTTGTAATAGTCCGTAATTTAGAAAAACTATTATCAAAACAAAATAAAAATCAAATCAGCAACGATCTAGTATTACCATCAAAACCAGTTAATCAATTTTTGAAGTGGTTATTTGCTAGCGAACGTTACTTGATAGATAGATTTTCTCTACCTTTTGGCGTATCTGTTTTATTATTAGCACGAAAGCTACATTTGTAATTGAGAATAGATAATTCATCCTGACGATGACTAAACCCATAGTTTCTATAATTATCCCAATTTATAACGAAGAAGAAAATATTCCTGAATTATACAGTCGTTTACAAACTGTTATCAAACAATTAGATAGTGAAGCAGAATTAATTTTAATTGACGATGGTAGTCGGGATAATTCGTTAAACTTAATCCGTGAAATTTACCAGCGCGATTATCGCTTTAATTACATAAGTTTAGCTCGTAATTTTGGTCATCAAATAGCTGTAACGGCTGGTTTAAATTTTGTTCGCGGTCAAATTGTAATTGTAATGGATGCCGATTTACAAGATCCCCCAGAACTAATTTTACCAATGATTGAAAAATGGCAACAAGGCTATCAAGTTGTTTACGCACAACGTATATCTCGTCAAAAAGAAAGTGTCATAAAACGGTTTACAGCCTATGCTTTTTATCGTATTTTAAGGCGTTTAGCTGATGTAAATATACCTCCAGATACTGGTGATTTCTGCTTGATGGATAGGGAAGTTGTTGATATCCTTAATGCTATGCCCGAACGCAATCGTTACATACGTGGTTTACGTGCTTGGGTAGGTTTTCGGCAAACAGCGATACCATTTGAAAGAGATCCACGCTTTGCTGGAAAAGTTAAGTATTCCTTTGCTAAATCTTGGGCATTAGCTATTAATGGAATTATTTCTTTTTCAAGAGTTCCTTTAAAACTTGCTACTTATTTAGGAATGCTTTCAGCAGGTGTAGCTTTATTAATGATATGTTTAGTTTTATATTGGCGTTTATTTGATTCTGCTTCTCCTTTAATTGGTTACAGCTTGATTACGATTGCACTGTTTTTCTTGGGTTCTGTACAGTTATTTTGTATTGGTATTTTAGGCGAATATATTGGTCGTATTTACGAAGAAGTTAAAGGAAGACCTATTTATACTGTAAAAGAAATGAGAGGAGTTATGAAAAAAACGGAGGTTAAGATTTAATAGCTAATGGTTAATAGTTAATAGTTATAAGTTAATAAATCTTTAATAATAATTATCTTTAATAATTTAATAATTTAATAGTTGAAGTCCAAAAATATAATATCTAAAATTTTATGAGTTGGCAAGAATTTTGTTTGCTACTTTTATCAGTTTCTGCAAGCGTCACGGGACAATTATTTTTAAAAATAGGTGCAGTAAAATTAGGCAAGGTGAATGCAGCAAATGTGATTAGTCAAATTACAGGAATTATTACAACACCAGAATTATTAATAGGTTTAGGTTGCTATGGTATTGGTGCTGTTATTTATATTCTTTTGCTTACAAGAGTTAATCTAAGTGTTGCAGGGCCATCTGCTTCTTTAGTTTACGTTTTTTCAGTATTGCTAGGGTACTTTATTTTTAAAGAATCTATTCCTGTAACGCGTCTTATCGGTTTAAGTTTGATTGTTTGTGGAGTCATATTAGTCGTTTGGCAAAAGTAAAAGTTTTTTCCATTACTCCCCTCACGGCTAATCGATTACCTGTTAAAATTTATTCTGACTTTAAATTAACTCCTGAATAATTCAGAAGTTGAGTTTGCTATGGCAACATAATCATGTTTACTTATTTATAAAATGACTCAATCTAAAAATGTTTTAGATAATGGTTTATTTTTCGCTACAGTAATGTGGCTTTTAAGCAGGGTAGTAATAATTGCTGCAATGTTGTTAATTGCACCTTCACTTCCCATTCCAGAAAATGCTCAACCTCCTACTTTTGGCTGGGATATTTTCTATGCATGGGATAGTGTATGGTATCACAGAATTGTAATTGTTGGCTACGAATTTATCAACGATGGCAAACAATATTCTGTAGCATTTTTCCCCCTTTTACCCTTACTAACTCGTCTAATTATGTACCTTGGTTTGTCTTTCAAAGTGGCAGCCACCTTATTAAATAATTTTGCATTTTTAGGTGCTTTAATTGTCCTCTATTCTTGGGTAAAAGAAAATTGTGGCACAAATGCAGCGCGTTGGAGTACTGCTGTTTTAGCCTGGTGCCCTTATTCTCTCTACGGAAGCGTAATTTATACTGAAGGATTATTCTTATTATTTAGTACAGCAGCTTTACGTGCTTTCGATAAAAAGCAGCATATCTCGGCGGCAATTTGGGGAATATTATCGACAGCAACTCGAATCACTGGAGTAATGTTGATTCCAGCTTTTTTATTCGTTTCTTGGAAACAACGTAGAAACATAAAAGCTTATCTAGCTAGCTTTGCAGTTGGTATTGGTGCTTTTGTTTATAGTTTGTATTGTCTAATTAAATTTGGAGATGCTTTAGCATTTGTGCACGTACAAAAAGGTTGGCGAAACTCCACGGGATTCGCGACGGAAGGTTGGTGGAAAATGTTAATGCAAATTATTTTCGGCTCTCCCCTATTATTTGCACTAATTGCGATTAGTGGTTTTTTACTATGGCGCTTTCGTCAACAATTAGCCAATATCAAATTGCGTAGTCTATTCTATTTCCTATGGTTATTATTATGGTTGGCTATAGGTGAACCTTTATGGTTAGCTGATTCTAATCCATTCGTCACAATTCCTTTAATCAAGATTGCTATTGTCTTCGGCGGACTTTATTTATTATGGTATTCTCGAACTCTTATTCCTGATTGTGCTGCTGTTTACGGCTTTTTCTCTTATGCTTTAATACTCAATACCGGACTTACTCTTTCTGTCGAACGCTACGCTTATGGTATTGTTTCTTTGTCATTCGCTTTAGGATTGTTGTTGAAACGTTATCGTGCCTGGGGTTATGCTCTAGCCGGATTTTTCGCTGTTTTATTAGCAAGCTTAGCTGTACAATTTGCTCGCAACCTGTGGGTAGCTTAAAAAGAATGTCAGTAAATCAAGATTTAACTAGCTTACCAAAAGCCATGTTTTGTTATATACTCGACCCTGACCACTCTGATAGAAATTTTGTTCAAATTAACGATTAAATTACCCGTAGCCTGACTTATTTCAAGTTAAAGTAACAGTCTATACTAATATTGCATTCGTTTAAAAGAGATTTGAGTTTCTCTTCTCCAATTATTAGCGCGAATACAGTGAGTAAATCTATACATTCAATTAATTACTTCAATGTAATCCTGTTATTAGAAATTGTATATTTAACAGTAAATTGTATCTTTTGAAAGATTAAATTGTTCTGAAAAAGAAAAAATTATATGTATTTTGTATTACAAGATTATTGGCTCTAAAATGCTTAAATAAGTCTATGTAAAGGTAGGAACCGAAAGGTATATCTTCAAGTATTAGTAAATTCAGTGTTTATACTGTCTGCATTCAAACATGTATTTGTCATTATTAATATGTTGTAACTTTAACTCTTTTATATTAATAATTACTGTATAAAAAATAGTTTACTTATTTAAACTATCAAGACAACATTGACTAGCTTAAAGTATAAAAAAATTAGTACTTATGTATCGTTAAGCATAGGTAAAAAATAAAATTTCTCCATATAAATTGCTTCGCGAACATCTAGATTGGACGTAAGACTATCTTTCAACCAGCTTGAAACCAAATAGTTCGGCCCAGCGTCTTGTCGAAATATTAGGCTTATAAGATAAGCATTATAAGCGTCAATGTGAATATTTTAACCTTTTTTAAATGGACAAATAGTTCATAAAAGGTAAAATAAACTCGATATATAGTGAAACTTATACCACTCAGGTGTAGTGCATCTGCCTATTCCTAGTAGTAAAAAACTTTGCGGTATTTGGAACTCAGATTTAGAGTCGAGGGCACCCGTCGAGAAACGTAAAATCCATCCGCCTCCGAAAGGCGAACTTCTGTTAACCTGTGTTTAATTTTTCAGGATTACTAGAAATTAATCAGGAAACAAAGAAATAGAGAAACTGTGTTATAAATTACCGTCATATCCCTGAATGGCGGTTCATGCGTGAAGGAGCCGTGTCTGGTGGAAAATAAGAAGTCGTTAGTTTTACCCCAAGGAATATTAATTGCCCTCACCGCCTTGTGTGGCAGTTTTGCTCTGGGGTTTATGTTGCCTATCAACCGGAATAAGATTAATGCTAATAGTAAGCAACAAATAAAAGTTGAAAATATAAAAGCTGCATCTGGTTCACTTTCTCGTATAAAAGAATTTAAAGGCGCGATGCTTGCCACTTGGCAGCAAGAGGCAATATCAAAAGGTCTCTTTCATACAGTGCCGAAGCGCTTTCATGGTACAACAATAAAGGAAGCAAAACTTGCTCCCAATGATAAATTAATAGCTCTTACTTTTGATGACGGCCCTTGGCCTAAGTATACTGCTCAGATACTGAAAATACTGAAAAAAAATAATATTAAGGCGACGTTTTTTGTTGTTGGACAAGTACTAAAAAACTATCCCGACTTGGGAAAGCGAATAGTAACTGAAGGTCATACTATCGGTAATCATACTTGGAATCATTGGTATCATTACTTTAACAGGCAAGCTGCGGCATTAGAAATCGACCGTACCTCAGACCTTATTTATAAAACCACGGGCACCAAAACTACGTTGTTTCGACCACCTGGTGGAATGTTGCATAATGGTTTAGCTGCCTATGCTAAAAGTAAAAAATATACCGTAGTTATGTGGTCTGCTGATTCTATTGATTACGCCCTTCCTTCCCCTCCTACCTTAGTAAATCGAGTAGTCAGACAAGCTACCCCTGGTGGTATTGTACTGCTGCATGATGGTGGTGGCCCCCGCAAAAATACTGTTGCTGCTTTACCATCGATGATAAGCAAGCTGAGAAAGCAAGGTTATCGTTTTGTGACGATTCCAGAATTGTTAGAACACCAGGAAAAGCATCAAAAGACGATGACGGCACAAAATAAAAAATAGTTTTTAGTTGTTAGCTATTACTGATAGTTATTATAGTAGATCCCTATTAATTGATTTTCACGTCTAAAATTTATAAAAGCAGTGACAAGCTGTTGCGAAGCATCGCAACAGCTTCATTGTGAGTACCAGGCTTGAAAGAATCTCCCCTCTGGAAAACGGGAGAGTGTAAATAAGTGTTGATAACTCATAAATAAAAGGGTACAGCAAAATGCGCTGTACCCTTATTGATTGATATGCAGCCGCTACCCACGGCGACTAACCACACCGGGAGCAGCGAATGGTAATTAGTACGATTGCTTTAACAAACAATCAACTAACAACTAACCACTAACCACTAACAACTAAACCTTACTCAACAGTTTTTTTTGAGAACCAACTTGCTCCGAATCGGCTTCAGAAGGCGGCACTAATTGCCAGAATTTAGACAGGAATTCCTGCCAATTGTCTAGAATCATTTTCGCTTTAGCTGACTCAGTACGATCGAAATGAGCAGCAATCAAATCTTTGAGTTGCTTTTCCCCAGCTTCGCTTACCACCCGTTGAACCCTAACAATCTCCGGATTCACTAATTCGGGGAAGTTACCCTCTTCATCCAAGAAGTAACCCAATCCTCCAGTCATACCGGCTGCAACATTGCGTCCAACTTTACCCAAGACTACAATTACACCGCCAGTCATATACTCGCAACAATGATCCCCGGCACCTTCAATTACCGCTGTACCTTTGGAATTACGTACCGCGAAACGTTCGCCAGCTTTCCCTCTAGCAAATAACGTTCCACCAGTTGCACCATAAAGACAAGTATTGCCAATTATCACATTTTGTGCTGGGTTATAGGTAGCCTCTGCTGGTGGCTTAATAATGATTTCACCACCGTTCATTCCCTTACCTACATAATCGTTAGCTTCTCCTAATAATTTCAAAGTCATTCCATTAAGCAGAAAAGCACCGAAACTTTGTCCGACGCTGCCATTAAAGGTAAGGTTGATTTGCCCTTTGAAACCCCTGTCGCCATACTTGGATGCAATCACCCCAGCAATGCGTGCCCCTATAGTTCTATCAGTGTTAACAGCATTTATTGCTTTGTTTACCGTAGAATGTCCGTCAATGGCATTTTTGATTTCACTATCTGCCAATAAGTCATCATCCAATACCGCACCATTACTGTGAACTTCCTCGTGTTGCAACCAACTGTGATTATTTTTGGTATCGGGTAGTTTCAACAAGCAGTCGAGGTTCAGCGCCTGTGTCTTAGCGAGATCGACACCTTCACGCATTTTCATCAAATCAGCACGCCCAATGACTTCTCTTAGGCTTCGATAACCAAATTTCGCTAACAGGCTGCGTACTTCTTCAGCAATAAAGTAGAAGAAATTAACAACTTTTTCTGGGGTTCCCGGGAATCGCTTCCGCAATTCTTCCTTCTGAGAAGCCACGCCCACGGGACAGTTATTGGTATGGCAAATCCGCGCCATAATACAACCTTCGGCAATCATGGCGACGGAGCCGAAACCAAATTCTTCTCCTCCCATCATCGCTGCCATCAAAATATCCCAACCGCTCTTCAAACCGCCATCTACCCGCAAAATGACGCGATCGCGCAGGCTATTTTCCATCAACACTCGATGCACTTCGCTTAACCCGAGTTCCCATGGTGTTCCTGCGTGCTTAATAGAACTAAGTGGAGAGGCTCCAGTACCGCCGTCATGACCGGAAATTTGGATAATATCGGCATTGGCTTTGGCTACACCGGCTGCAATTGTACCGATGCCAATTTCTGCTACCAGTTTCACGGAAACTTTGGCTTTGGGGTTAATTTGATGCAAATCAAAAATTAACTGGGCTAAATCTTCAATGGAATAAATATCATGGTGCGGTGGCGGGGAAATTAAGGTCACTCCAGGTTTAGAACGCCTTAAACTGGCAATATACTCGCTAACTTTTCTACCCGGTAATTGTCCTCCCTCACCAGGTTTCGCACCTTGAGCCATCTTAATTTCAATTTGTTTGCCGCTCATCAGGTACTGTGGAGTTACCCCAAAACGTCCTGATGCAACTTGTTTGATGGCACTTGAAGCTGTATCGCCGTTACGCAAACCATTTAAATGGGGTAATGTTGCTGAATTACCCGTTTCATCAACATCATTTAAAGTCCCCATACGCACCGGATCTTCACCACCTTCACCAGAATTGGACTTACCACCCAATCTATTCATGGCGATCGCTAAAGTTTCGTGTGCTTCTCGCGACAGCGCCCCTAAGGACATTCCCCCAGTACAGAAACGCTTGACGATTTCGCTCACCGACTCTACTTCTTCAATATTAATCCCCTCTCTATCGCTTTTAAAGTCAATTAAATCCCGTAAAGCGGTTATGGGTCTACCTTGCAAATGTTTCTGATAAACTGCATAGTGGTCGTAATTTTTACCATCCACAGCCCGGTGTAGGGCTTTCGCCATTTCTGGGCTGTTCATATGGTATTCACCGCCGCGACGATACTGCACAAAACCTAGATTTTCTAGTTTTTTCGCGGTTAATTCGGGGAAGGCTTTGCAATGGATGGATAATACCTCTTGAGCCAATTCGCTAACGCTGATTCCACCAATACGGGAAGTGGTACCGTAAAATCCCAAATCTAATAAATCTCTACCAATACCAATAGCTTCAAAAATTTGCGCTCCTTGGTAACTTGTCAGCAGGGAAATTCCCATTTTAGAAAGGATTTTCAGCAACCCGTTTTCTACAGCTTTAACGTAATTGGCTGTACTTTGCTCTAAGCTATTAGCTGCAATTTTGCCACGCTGCATAAACTGTTGAGTTTTGGGATCGCACCACCAACTACGCAAAGTATCCAAAGCCATGTAGGGACAAACTGCGGCTGCGCCAAAACCAATTAAACAAGCGAAATGATGAGTACTCCAACATTGAGCGGTGTGAACCACTAAAGAAGTATTCATGCGCAATCCTGCACCGATTAAATGGTGGTGTACTGCCCCTACAGCCAATAAAGGAGGAATGTAGGTATTCTCTGCATTTATGGCTCCATACTTTTGCCATCCCTGGGAATTTGCAGAAATTTTATCGCTCAATACCAAAATCTTGGCACCATTACGCACTGCTTCTACAGCTTGTTTCTGCAAAGATTCCACAGCGGCTTTCAAGCCTTCCCGCCCGCTGCCAATGGAAAATACGGTAGATAATTCAACTGTATTAAAATCTGACTTTTCTATCTCAATTAATTGAGCTTCAGTTAACACTGGCGATTCCAACTTAAACCGGCCAGCATATTCGGGTTTAGGATCGAGTAAATTACCGCGATCGCCTAATTCTACCTTCAACGACATCACCAACTTCTCCCGTAAAGGATCGATCGGTGGATTTGTTACCTGAGCAAAGCGCTGCTTGAAATAGTCATACAATAAATGTGGTTTTTCCGATAGTACCGCTAGAGGGATATCATCACCCATACAAAAAGTGGGTTCTTTAGCATCAATTGCCATTGGTTGAATGACCATTTCCACATCTTCGGTGGTATAGCCAAAAGCTATCTGATGCCGTAATAAAGCTTGTCTGTCTTCAGCGTCGATTGTTAGTTGTTGGTTTTCAATATTGTAATTTCCATGACCATTAGTACCATTACCATTCGCACCATTACCATTAGCAACCAAGGAATTGTTTACAGTGGCAGAATTTGAAAACTGTTGTCGATACTGTCGCAACCATTCCCCATAAGGATGACTTTTGGCAACCCGTTGTTTGATATCCCAATTCTTGAGAATTTCGTGGTTTTGTAAATCCACAGCGATCATTTGTCCGGGACCTAGTCTACCTTTCTCGATAATTTTTTCTTCAGGGAAATCAACTACACCAGCTTCTGAAGCAACCACGATATAATCATCGGAGGTAATACAGTAACGCGCCGGCCTTAAACCGTTACGGTCTAAAGTTGCACCAACTGTGTACCCATCACTAAATACTAAAAGCGCCGGACCATCCCAAGCTTCTTGCAAACCGCTGTAGTATTCATAAAAATCTATAATCTCCGGATAATTACTTAAAGCCGGTTGATTTTTATAAGCCTCTGGAACCATAATCATCAAAGCTTCCAAAGGGCTGCGCCCCGAACGTACCTGTAACTCAAATACATTATCTAAGGTAGCAGAATCGCTATTCTCTATACATACAAACGGCTTTAATTCCTCACTACGCCCTTTCCAAACTGGATGAGTTAAACTTGCTTGTCTGGCTTTCATCCAGTTGATATTACCCAAAAGGGTATTAATTTCTCCATTGTGGCCTAGAAGCCGCATCGGTTGTGCTAGAGGCCATTTGGGCATCGTATTTGTGCTAAAACGGCGATGGTAAACGACAAAACTACTCTTATAAGCGGGATTTTTTAAATCCAGATAAAAATCTCCCAAAACAGCCGATCGCACCATACCCTTGTACACAATCGTCCGACTAGATAGGGAACAAATATAAAATTCCTCCATCGAGTCGCCATCTAAGCTACCAATCGAATTATGAATGCGACGGCGGGTAATATAGAGCCTTCTTTCTAACTCCTCTCCACTAACATCTTCGGCTTTGAGAAAAACCTGTTCAATTTGTGGTTGATTCTCCCGAGCTTGTACTCCTAAAACGCTCTCATCTACGGGAACTACCCGCCATCCCAATACCGTCAAATTTTCCGATTGCGCTACCTGCTCCACAATTGAGCGTGTAGTACTCGCGGCTTGTTCATCACGGGGTAAAAACACCATCCCTACAGCGATATTTTTATCCTTCGCTGCTTCTCCAACTTCGGAGAAAAACTCCCAAGGTATTGCGCTTAATATTCCCGCACCATCACCAGAATCGCGATCGGCACTACAACCACCCCGATGTTCCAAACAACTTAAAGCGACTAAACCTTTTGCTATGATTTCATGACTTTCCTGCTGCTGACGATGGGCAATGAAACCTACCCCACAAGCGTCTCTTTCTTCAACCAACCACCTTTGACCTAAAAAAGTATCTGAACGTGCAATGTGTTTGTCTTGATTCATTTGGTTGTTATTCATAGAATGTCCCCCGACATCAAAAATTGCCATTCTTGCCACCAATTCTTGAAAAAAATTCCGATCGCGGAAATAGAGAAAACTGAGTTAACAAAATGTTGGGAAAAAAAATTTAACTCTAGGCTTGCTTTTTTGTACGCCCATGTTAAACTTACCCCGTTATTTTTTATGTGTTTATGCTGAGTTGGGCGAGTTAATGTGTGTATCGCCAGTTTTCTATTTATATCTTGAGGCTATATATTCTCTCAATTAGCTTGTCTAAAATGCAAGCTTTTTTGCTGATGTAGCTATTTCTCGCCGACCAGAAACAAAATTTATATCATTAGCTTCATTACTTTAAATACTGAAGTCGCGCTAATTGGGTGCCAAAATCAGCGTATTACACTAACTGTGTATTTGCAATTGGCGATCGTCTGTCTAATTGTATAAATTTTGTTGCGATACGCCCCTGAAAAATCTGACAACCCGAAACTATACCCCTACGAATAGAATTGAAGAAAAACGGTAAAACACTTCAATAATTTATCTTGTACCAGCGAAAACTTTTATAAATGTTTGGCAATCAAGATGTATTTTTTGACGCATTATTTACAATTTTTATGCGTCAATTACCAATGTCAAGGGTGCCCATCATTGTTTTCTAAGAGACAAAATTCCATTTGTATTTACCACTTTAGAGTTATTTTACTTTGATGATTATTTCGATGTCAGAAAAATCAGTTTTTTGAGTCACTACTTAACTAACATTATGGTCAAAAAGCTTTCTTTGGGTCAAGAAAAATTCCGCAGTGTTATCAGTAATAAAAACGATCGCTTATTTGTCAAGACTATGGCATTAACAATTTTGGCGATAATACAAAATTTGACTGCGGCTTCCATTGCTAGTTCTCAACCTTCTAATATACATCTTAGCCCGCATTTAAAGGGCAAACAGGAGATACCTTCTTCAAATCGATCTTCGGTTATATCAACTTCAAGAGGATTATTTAACTACGGTAATCAAATATCTCTCAATGGTCGCACGCTACCGGGAACTTGGTTGCAACAAAAAGGTAAAAAGTCATCGGCAGCGACTTATTTGAGTGACGGAGCACTTCGTCAGTTAATAGGAGTAGATTTATTAAATAGCAAAAGTCCACAACTACAACCAGTACAGTGGTTTTCATCCGAATCTAAGACACAAGTTTTAACTGGTTTTCATGCTTCTGGATATCGTTATTTAGATATTACAAGATTTGCTAAAAAAGCAAAATGGGATTTGATTGCTCGTGGGGATACCTTAGTAATTTCTACACCAAGAGCTAAAGTCAAAAAAATTAATCATGATATTAATTCATCTCCACAACAGCAAATAGTTATAGATTTGGATCGTCCAACACCTTGGAAACTGACAGCAGGTTCCTTGATTAAAAAGCCAAAGCCATTACCTCAAATTCCAGCGGATTCTCAAAGTGTTATCATCAAAACTAATATTCCAACTCCCAAACCAGAACCCCCTGCAAGAGAGTGGACAATTACCATTGATGGAGTAGCAAAGCGTAAGTTGGTGCAGCGTTTTACTCCGCCACCGCCAGTACCGCAACCCATACAATTAGAAAGTATATTTAATACAAAACCGCAACCAGTATCTCCCCTGAGAACCCCCGAGCCACTTATTAAACAAGTGGAAGTAGTTAATAATCAAACAATTATTAAACTGGTAGTTCCCTTTGGCTTAACTCCCCGAATTAGCACTTTACCCAAACCCTATCGTTTAGTTGTCGATATTCGTCCCGATGCTTTATTAGGACGTTCAATCGACTGGGCACCAGGATTGCGCTGGCAACAGCAGTTCGTGTCTTTGGCTAACGAACGCTTTCCAGTAGTGTGGTTAGAGATTAATCCTCGCATATCCAAAGCCAAAATTAGACCTGTCACTACCAACCTTAAAGTTCAGAAAGGTACTGCACCCCTAATTAAAACTGCGCAAAAATATTTAGCAGCAGCCGCAATTAATGGTGGTTTCTTCAATCGCAAAAACCGCTTACCCCTGGGCGCAATTCGCCGGGATAATCAGTGGCTATCCGGTCCAATTCTTAACCGAGGTGCAATTGCTTGGAATGATGCCGGACAATTTTACATGAATCGCCTCTCTTTGCAAGAAAATCTAGTAATTTCAAACAATCAAAAGTTGCCAATTTCTCACCTCAACAGTGGATACGTACAGCAAGGAATAGCTAGATATACGCATTCATGGGGACAAAATTATACTCCTCTAACTGACAGCGAAACTATTGCGGAAGTGAGAAATAACCGAGTCACGAAACATTATGCAGGAGGGAAAGCTGGAGTTGGTGCTGTTCCAATTCCTAGAAATGGCTATCTGTTAGCTTTTCGTGCTAATGCCGTAAATAATATCCAACTATTACCAATTGGAACTCAATTAGGTATTGCTAGTTCAACAGTTTCTCCAGAATTTAACCGCTATCCCCACGTATTGGGAGCGGGGCCTCTATTGCTAAAGGACAATCAAATTGTTCTCGATGCTCAAGCCGAAAAATTCAGTAAAGCTTTTGCCGAACAAAAAGCTATTCGTAGTGCTATTTGTACTACTTCAACCGGAAAGCTGATAATTGCTGCAGTACACAACCGCGCTGGTGGAAAAGGACCTAACTTAACAGAGCATGCTCAATTAATGCAGCAACTGGGGTGCGTCAACGCTCTAAACTTGGATGGTGGTAGCTCTACAAGCCTTTATCTAGGGGGACAATTACTTGATCGTTCCCCAAGCACCGCCGCTAGCGTTCACAACGGAATTGGTATTTTCTTACCGCATGTCGAAGGCTTATCGCAAATCCCCACTAGATAATACACCGGTTAAAATTTCCGCGACTTTAGCAAATACACGGCTTGAAAACAAGTTAATTTCTTGTCTACCCGACATTAGAATAACTAAGGCAGAATGCAGCTACAGTCAACGTCAAGGGTTCCCATAAGATTTTTTTTCTTCTAAAAAAATTCTTATGGATGCCCGTCAAGCGCTTAGCGGAATTCAAAGCTTTCTAGAGCAGTAAGACGGTTCTTAAGTATGGAAATTTGGGCGAATTAATGAAAATCACCAACAACGCGATCGCAAATCTCGCCCAAAGATAAGCGCCTTTCCCAGATTTTCAAGGAAAAGTTGCAGCCCCTATCCCCTTAACTACCTCATCCTTTTTTATCCCAGGGTCTATCTTCATTACTTAAAATTTAAACGTTTTATTTTTTACTTAAAATCATGGCAATCCACTAGGAAAAATTACTAATAGTTGAAGACTTTTTAAAGCTAGTAAAAAGCTATCTTCATGATTGATGAAGAATTGGTGTAAACATACCATAATCGCGACCTGTTGATTACACCGTAACAATTGTCTTTGGTATGTTTGGCTAAGGTGGACTCAATTGCAGATAATTACGGTTGCAATATTACGCTACTTTTTTCCAACAATAGTTAAGAGTACTAGCGGATTTTTTAATGTCTTCAAACGAGGTAACTATGGCTCAATTCCAAGAAACAACAGAAGCAAACGCACTTACCCTACCCCCAGCTGTGACTCCTAAAGGCATTGCTGCTGGTGAGTTACGTCCTTGGGGTTCATTTACAATTTTGGAAGAAGCACGCGGTTATAAAATCAAACGTATTGAAGTTAAGCCAGGACATCGCCTTAGCTTACAAATGCACCATCACCGTAGCGAACACTGGATTGTCGTATCTGGGACTGCTAAAGTTACTTGCGGCGAGCAAGAAATTGTCTTAAGCAATAATCAGTCCACCTATGTACCACAATGCACCACCCACCGCCTAGAAAACCCTGGTGTAATCCCCTTGATATTGATTGAAGTCCAAAATGGGGAATATTTAGGAGAAGATGATATTGTCCGTTACCAAGACGACTATGCTCGGCACGAAAAATAAGATTGGGGATGGCTTACCAAAAACCAACGCTTAACGAAGTCTTAACTTTCATTTAAAAATATATTGTGTTCGTTTAAATTACCCACGGGAACTTCTACCTTTTTTTGGTTTTAGAGTTTCCGTGGGATATTTTTATAAAAAAGCTTACTTTTCAATTCAAGTGTTCGCTACCCCTATAAAATAATTAGTGTCGCTTTTCTTATTGATTAAAATAATTTGATATTGGGTCATAGTCACTGAAATTTATTTATGGGATTTATTATTCAATTTGTATATTACTTAGCAAAAATGCATATTGTATTGTAGTAAAAATGACAATTGTTCAGACTATAAACGCAATAATGAGGTTTTAGTGTCACACACCAACCTGATATTGTGAGACTTGTGGTCATTACTGTTGTCAATAGCGCAATCTTTAAACTTATTGCTATAGATGTTCCCACTTTACTCAAATTTAAAATCTAAAATCCAAAATTCCCAGACTGCTTTTCCATGATTAAAATTTCTCAAGTTGCTGTAGACGAAATTCAGAGATTAAAATCAAAGCAAAAACAGCCGAACCTTTTATTTCGCCTAGCCGTAAAACCCGGTTGTTGTTCAGATTGGTTTTACGATATGTCTTTCGATGACGAACAAAAATTAGCAGATGGCGATCGCGTTTTTACCTGCAATGAAATACAAGTAGTCATAGATTCCGAAACCCTAGAACATATTCAGGGCTTAGCTATAGAATATTCCGAAGACCTCATGGGTGGTGGCTTTCGTTTTTACAACCCCCAAGCAAAGACCATTTGCGGCTGTGGTAATTCTTTCTCCAAAGCATAATAAGCAGTAAAAATCAAAACTCAGCGAAAATGCTCCTTCTTCGCTTCCTAGCTTCTCTCCTCCATCCTTTTGACATAATACATTAAAAAAATATAAAAATTTTATAATAAATTGACATAATCTTTTCAAAAAAGAGATATAATCAGGATTTGTTAAAACTTAGATAATAAGCAGCTTCACGTGCTGTAACTCATGCCAACAATACAGCAATTAATTCGTAACGAACGCGCTAGCGCGCGCCAGAAAACAAAATCCCCGGCTCTGAAACAATGCCCTCAGAGACGGGGTGTTTGCACCAGGGTTTACACAACAACACCTAAGAAACCAAATTCCGCTCTGAGAAAAGTAGCAAGGGTAAGATTAACTTCTGGATTTGAGGTTACAGCTTACATTCCTGGAATTGGTCATAATTTGCAAGAACATTCAGTTGTAATGATTCGTGGCGGTAGGGTGAAAGACTTACCTGGCGTGAGATACCACATAATCCGTGGAACTCTAGATACAGCAGGAGTTAAAGACCGTAAACAAGGTCGTTCAAAGTACGGAACAAAGCGTCCGAAAGAATAATTATCGCGACTCAATTTGAGGCTCGTATAATGCAAACTTTATCGGTCGTGAAAAAATAATCAAAGCGTTCGGATAATCCGTCAATGCACGGTACCAGAACGCTTATTACTGTTTAAAAATCCTCAAACTCCGCCTTCAGACTGATGCTGTGAATCTAGGTCTGTAATCAACCAGCAAGTATAAAAGGTTCGCTATCATCTATAACTACCTAAAACATAAGGGGATGTGTTTGCTGTATTTTCTTGTGGTTTGCGTTCTTCTGTTTCATTAGTGAAGCTTTTGCTTGATAGATTTTATGGAAATGAAAAATAAGGTTTGTCTTAGATCTCACTCCATAGCTTTTTTAAACGAGCTTAGTTGACCTTGAAACATTATGACGTTTTGGATTGTAATAGATATCAACCTGTAGATGACGGTTAATCTATATAGTTGGAGCAGTTTTTTCAGCTATTCGCAGCGTTATCGGTATACTGATAAAATTGAGAAAATAAAGCAGCATCTTGAGTTTAATTTTATCTAGTTCGGGTAGTATAGATTTTCAGAATCCCTTGCTTAGCATCGTCCGTTTGTAGAGCAAAACTTGCTTAAATTTCAGCAGTTTAAGTGAGTATTCGTCGGGATTGCAGGACCTGTAGTGTATGTAACTGTATGCTCTTAAAAATAGGGTGAGCTACACCCGAATTTATGCTTGTAGACCAGTTGGAGCCGACTCCCTTGGTAGAAGCAAGAAGCAGACCCTCTAAAGTAATATTTAGTTGAATGACTAGCAGAGGTTCGCCGCAGGCGCATATCTTAAGTTTAGTCAAGTTCTGTATAGCAGTCTCCCATTCTTAATTATCTACGACTGTAAATCCATGTGCATGCGAAAATCGCATTATATCAGGTCAGTTTAAGTAGAAATAGGGATATAACTATATGATGCCCCCAAGTATCAAAAACATTTCTGTCGTAGTTGCTATATTGAATTAAAGGTTAAGTATGTCTCGTCGTGGTGTTATTCAAAGGCGCGCAGTACCGCCGGACTCAGTTTATAACAGTCGCTTGATAAGTATGACAATCAGGCGAATAATGCGTCATGGGAAGAAATCTCTTGCCGCGCGGATCGTTTATGACGCGATGAAAATAATTGAAGAAAGAACTGGTGGCGATCCAACAGAAGTATTTGAAAGAGCAATACGCAATTTGACTCCATTGGTGGAAGTAAAAGCTCGACGAGTTGGTGGAGCAACTTATCAAGTACCAATGGAAGTACGCTCGGAGAGAGGAACAACCCTAGCACTGCGTTGGTTGGTACAGTATTCGCGTCAGCGTCCAGGTAGAACAATGGCTAGTAAGCTGGCAAACGAATTAATGGATGCGTCCAACGAAACGGGTAGCGCAATTAGAAAACGGGAAGAAACGCATAGAATGGCAGAAGCAAATAAAGCCTTTGCACATTATCGTTATTGAGTTGAAGAGAGATATATATATTGCCTTCTGGTTAAGGTGATATATCATCTTTATTGCTATAAAATCGGACGGTTTACCGTCCATAGTATAGAAACTTCTCCCTTTGGTAATATACAAAATATCTGTAGGTTGAAAACCATAGGAGGCAGTTGTGGCACGTACCAACCCGCTAGAAAAAGTGCGCAATATGGGTATTGCAGCGCATATTGATGCGGGAAAAACTACAACAACAGAAAGAATACTGTTTTACTCCGGCATCATTCACAAAATTGGTGAAGTTCACGAGGGAACGGCTGTTACTGACTGGATGGCACAAGAACGGGAGCGGGGAATTACTATTACTGCTGCTGCGATTAGTACTAGTTGGAAAGACCATCAAATTAACATTATCGATACCCCCGGTCACGTGGACTTCACTATTGAAGTTGAGCGTTCTATGCGGGTATTGGATGGTGTAATTACGGTTTTATGTTCTGTAGGCGGCGTGCAGCCTCAGACAGAGACAGTTTGGCGGCAAGCAGACCGCTATCAAGTGCCGAGAATCATCTTTGTCAATAAGATGGATCGCACTGGCGCGAACTTTTACAAAGTTTACGAACAAGTACGCGATCGCCTGCGGGCTAATGCCGTTCCCATTCAATTGCCCATTGGTAGTGAAAGCGAGTTTAGCGGCATTATTGACTTGGTGAAAATGCGTGCCTTTGTTTACAACAACGACCAAGGTACGGATATCCAGGAGCAGGATATACCGGGCGAAATGCAAGAACTGGCTTCGGAATACCGCACCAAACTCATTGAAGCTGTAGCTGAAACCTCAGATAACTTGATGACTAAGTATTTCGAGGGTGAAGAGCTGAGCATTGAAGAAATAGTTCAAGCCTTGCGTGTGGGTACAATCACCGGAACTATGGTGCCCATGCTTTGCGGTTCGGCATTCAAAAACAAAGGCGTACAGCTATTGCTTGATGCAGTGGTAGATTATTTGCCATCTCCATTGGATGTACCTCCAATTCAAGGTACTCTACCAAGCGGTGAAACCGTTGCAAGACACGCAGACGATGAAGCACCCCTAGCAGCTCTAGCTTTCAAAGTTATGGCTGACCCTTACGGTCGTTTGACGTTTATTCGAGTTTACTCTGGCGTGCTAAAAAAAGGCAGCTATGTGTACAACTCCACTAAAGAGAAAAAAGAACGAATTTCTCGCTTGGTGGTGATGAAAGCAGATGACCGGCAAGATGTCGAACAACTTTGTGCGGGAGATTTAGGGGCTACAGTGGGCTTAAAGGACACCTTGACAGGTGACACCCTTTGTGACCAAGATTCTCCAGTGATTCTAGAATCGCTTTATATTCCTGAATCAGTTATATCGGTAGCGGTTGAACCCAAAACCAAAAACGATATGGAGAAGCTAGGAAAGGCATTGCAAGCGTTGTCCGAAGAAGATCCAACCTTCCGAGTCAGCGTTAACCCTGAAACCAATCAAACGGTGATTGCGGGAATGGGCGAACTGCACTTAGAAATTCTGGTAGATAGGATGCTACGAGAATTTAAGGTAGAAGCTAACGTTGGTGCACCGCAGGTTGCTTATCGCGAAACAATCCGCAAACAAATAAACGGAATTGAAGGTAAATTCATCCGTCAGAGCGGTGGTAAAGGTCAATACGGTCACGTAGTTGTAAATTTGGAACCTGGAGAACCTGGAAGCGGTTTTGAATTCGTTTCTAAGATTGTTGGTGGTTCTGTACCCAAAGAGTATATCGGACCTGTTGAGCAGGGAATGAAAGAAACCAGCGAATCCGGTATTATAGCTGGGTATCCGTTAATTGACGTAAAAGCAACGTTAGTTGATGGGTCTTATCACGATGTAGACTCTTCGGAAATGGCTTTCAAAATTGCCGGTTCAATGGCGATGAAAGAAGCTGTGATGAAAGCTTCACCTGTGCTTTTAGAGCCTATGATGAAAGTTGAGGTAGAGGTACCCGAAGAATTTCTTGGGGATGTCATAGGCGACCTCAACTCTCGTCGCGGTCAAATTGAAGGCATGGCATCCGAGCAAGGCTTAGCCAAAGTAACTTCTAAAGTTCCGTTGGCACAAATGTTTGGTTACGCAACTGACATTCGGTCAAAAACCCAAGGTCGGGGTGTTTTCTCGATGCAGTTCAGTAGCTACGAAGAAGTGCCTCGCAACGTGGCTGAGGCAATCATCGCTAAAAACAAAGGGAACGCATAGTTATTAAAGGAAACGAGCACACATGGCACGCGAAAAATTTGAAAGAAATAAACCACACGTTAATATCGGTACTATTGGCCACGTTGACCACGGTAAAACCACGTTAACAGCAGCCATCACCATGACTTTATCTGCTTTGGGTAACGCTGCGGCGAAGGATTACGCTGATATCGACAACGCACCTGAAGAAAAAGCACGGGGTATTACTATCAATACCGCCCACGTTGAATATGAAACTGGGGATCGCCACTACGCTCACGTAGATTGTCCCGGACACGCTGACTATGTGAAAAATATGATCACTGGCGCAGCCCAGATGGACGGTGCGATTCTCGTAGTGTCTGCTGCTGACGGTCCAATGCCCCAAACCCGCGAACACATCCTATTAGCGAAGCAGGTTGGTGTACCCAGCCTCGTTGTCTTCTTGAACAAGCAAGACATGGTGGATGACGAAGAACTGTTGGAGTTGGTGGAATTGGAAGTCCGCGAACTTCTTAGCGATTACGACTTTCCTGGCGACGATATTCCTGTAGTTTCTGGTTCTGGTTTGCAAGCCTTGGAAACAATGCTTTCCAATCCCGAAATTCAGAAAGGTGAAAACGAGTGGGTAGATAAAATCTACGACTTGATGGAGCAAGTAGATGCTTTCATTCCTACTCCCGAACGTGCCGTAGATAAACCCTTCTTGATGGCCGTAGAAGACGTATTCTCCATTACCGGTCGCGGAACTGTAGCCACTGGTAGAATCGAACGTGGAGTTGTTAAAGTTGGCGACCAAGTAGAACTGGTTGGTCTCAGAGAAACTCGTCCTACCACCGTAACTGGTATCGAGATGTTTAAGAAGAGTCTCGATGAAGGTATGGCTGGAGATAATGCCGGAATATTACTACGCGGTATGCAGAAAACTGATATCGAGCGTGGCATGGTAATTGCAAAGCCCGGTAGCATTACTCCTCACACTGAATTTGAAGGCGAAGTATACGTTTTAACAGAGAAAGAAGGTGGTCGTAAAACCCCATTCTTTTCTGGTTATCGTCCTCAATTCTACGTGCGTACTACCGATGTAACAGGTACAATCAAGTCCTTCACAGCCGATGATGGTAGTGCTGCGGAGATGGTAATGCCGGGAGACCGCATTAAGATGAATGTAGAACTGATCAACGCAATTGCGATTGAACAAGGAATGCGCTTTGCAATTCGTGAAGGTGGTCGTACCATTGGTGCTGGCGTAGTTTCCAAAATTGTCAAATAGTTGATGGACTTTAACTGAACTACGAGCAGAGACGGTATTAAACCTCTCTGCTTTTTTCACTCTCTTGAAAAGTTGCTCTACTTGGGGAGCTACTGCGTTGCCTCAGAACACGACGGTTGTAGCAAGTGACGCGAGACCCCAAGACCGCACTTTTCGCTGTCTTAGGTTGGAAAGAGAAATAGTCAAAATAATCAAGTTACTTTTTATTTTTGACTTATTCATATAAATTTCTATTCCTGCCTCGTAAAAATAATCAGAACCAGGAAAATTGAACAGATGGCTACTTTACAGCAGCAGAAAATTAGAATTCGTTTAAAAGCTTTTGACCGTCGTTTACTAGATACATCTTGCGAGAAAATAGTTGATACTGCTAACCGCACTAACGCCACAGCGATTGGTCCGATACCTTTACCAACAAAACGTCGCATTTACTGTGTACTTCGTTCGCCTCACGTAGATAAAGATTCACGGGAACATTTTGAAACTCGTACACATCGCCGCATTATCGATATTTACCAGCCTTCTTCTAAAACCATTGATGCTTTAATGAAACTTGATTTACCATCTGGTGTGGACATTGAAGTCAAACTTTAATTATTGATTGTAGTTTTTCAACAAATCTTAATCAATACAACTCATAAATTATATTTAAGTGTCCATAGATACTAATTACCCTTAGAAAAATTTCTAAGGGCTTTTTATTTGCCATAAGCTTAAAACTATAAAAAATCGGAAAAACAATACTATTTTATTACTCCCTCCAGGCTCTAAGATTACCGATATAATAATTTTTTTTCCCCTACATAAACCTTGGACAACATTGCCCAGCCTTAGACAAAATGTCCATAGAAAACCTACAATTTTCGTTTGTGAGGGAAGCTCGGCATGAAAGCCACACCGACACTGCATGCGCTTGCTTGTTGTCTATAATTCTTGGAACCCTGTATTCAACTTTTGGTAATAATCAGAGCGGTTGAAAGACTAGGAGTAACCCAAAAACTCACTTGGATAAAAGTTTGAGATTCATTGTTTAGGAACTAACTAGTTTTGACTTGCTTGAAACTCCCCATGGGTAGAACGCAGGGTATTCTAGTTTTCGCAGAGCTAACTTTAATACACAAGACCGCTGGCGTTCGCCCGCAGGGTTTACTTCAAACCGAAGTTTAAGCATGTGTACCCAGGAATCTACTCTCCACTAGCTTACTGGAACAAATAATCAAGAGTTGGGGCATACCCCACCCTACCTTTTAGCTAAAAAATTACAATGGGGCTGGTGGTCATTACTCTATTAAATTCATGGGTTTTGAAGGTCATTTTCCCTCAGGGTGAATTAATTGGTCCCAAAAACTGAGGGTTTTCTAATATTTTTAACGAATAGCCACAACCCCAAAAACGACTTTAGGATAAAATGTAAAGAAAATACGGGTTTTTCCTAAAGAAATACTTTTATCTACAGTTAAAATATTAATTACGGTAAATATGACATCCTCCTCTAAAATTGCAGTTTGCGAACTACCTCTGTTTCCACTCCCAGATGTAGTTTTGTTTCCCACCAGACCTTTACCTCTACATATTTTTGAATTTCGCTACCGAATAATGATGAACACGATTTTGGATAACGATCGCAGATTCGGGGTATTGATGGTCGATCCAGCAAAGGGTACTGTTGCTAATGTTGGTTGCTGTGCGGAAATCATTCATCACCAACGCCTAAAAGATGACCGAATGAAAATGCTAACTTTAGGGCAACAAAGGTTCCGCATTCTAGAATACATTCGCGAAAAGCCTTATTTTGTTGGATTAGTTGAATGGATTGATGATGAAGAATCCAGTCAAGATTTACGACACGAAGCATCTGAAGTAGAACAGCTATTGCGCGATGTTGTGCGGCTTAGTGCTAAGTTAACCGAGCAAAATATCGAATTACCACAGGATTTGCCTGCATTACCGAAAGAATTATCTTATTGGGTAGCAAGCAATCTGTATCGCGTTGCCCCCGAGCAACAGTCATTATTAGAAATGCAAAATACCGCCGCCCGCTTAGAACGAGAAGCAGAAATCTTAACTTCAACTCGTAATCATTTAGCAGCTCGAACTGTTCTTAAAGATACATTAAATCAAAAATTATAATTGCTCGCAGATTGTTATTAATTGGTGATTAGCTACTAATTAGATAAACTTTATTAAACTTAAAAGTTCTCTTTAAGTTGCTTTAAGCTATCTAATAAAGTAATTTTAGCTACTTTTCACTTTGAAATATGCTTGTTTAACCAGGGAAAATAGTAAAAACATCACACCTCAAAGTGATCGATTCTATTCCCTATTTATTATTTCTGAGCTTCTAATATACCCTGAAAGCATATGTTTAAACTTTTTGATACAAATAATTAGTAATTAATCACTATCTTAGGACTTACGCAACTGGCATATTTTCTTGTAGGGTGCTGTGACACTTTGACTGAGTTTTAACCTAATAATACGGCTTGTGGTGTCACGCACCATCCCACTCTTGTGACAATTTGGTAAGTCCTGTATCTATTTGCGGACTTTACATTATAAATAATTGATTTAAATGAGTATATTTTCATTATCATCAAGACAATGATTCTGTTGATAAAACATTGTAGCTACCAAAAATTTTGAGAATTTCTGTGTGATTGGATAATTCAGCTAAAGCAGATTGCATTTTGACAGAGAAAGCATCAGCTTCTAAATCCATAAAAAACAAGTATTCTCCTAGGGAACGTTTTGTTGGACGCGATTCAATCCTGCTGAGATTAATATTTTGCTTGGCAAAAACTTGTAAAGGTCTAACTAATGCACCAGGTTTATTTGCTGGTACGCTAAATGCTAGTGAAGTGAAAAAGGCTGTGTTGCCTATTATCTCATGATTGGGACTATTACCTGGCTGACTAACTACCCAAAAGCGAGTACAATTCCCTGGGTAATCGTTAATACCGTTAGCAAGTACGGGTAGGTTGTATAGTTGCGCGGCTCTTAGGGATGAAATAGCTGCAGCAACTTCAATATTTTCTAATTTTTTCAATGCTTCTGTTGTGGAATTAGTTGGAATTAACTCCACTTGTGGGAGGAATTTCTCTAACCATTTTTGACATTGAGCCAATGCTTGCGGATGAGAATAAACCGTTTCAATATTATCTAATTTTTGGGAACAGGAAATTAAGGCGTGAGTAATAGGCATAACCAAAGCTAATTGAATTTGCAAAGCATCAAGTTGCCATAGTGTATCTAAAGTCACAGTGACTCCCCCTTGAATAGAATTTTCAACAGGTACTACTGCCACATCTGCTTGTTTTTTAGCGATAGAAAGAAGTGTTTGAAAAATACTCGGATAAGGACACAATAAAGCTTCGGTTTGAGTATTTTTAGTCAGCCAACTGACATAATATAAGGCTGCTTGTTCTGCATAAGTACCGGGAGGTCCCAAATGTGCAATTGATATCATATTTATAAAACCATTAATTTGAATTTTTCTAACTCGTGTTCGCCTGAAAACTGGAAAATTTCTATGTTTTACTTTCTTCTAAAGGCACGGTCTGTCATAATAAAAAATATGCAACCTTGGATGTTCGACGGTTCAGCGACATCGTCAATTATCTTTTTTTGTGACTAATTTTTTCAAATGTAACAACATTTTATTTGTTAGATATCCTTAAGGGCTAAGATACCACTTGGAGATACCAACTTTATTAACTCAAATAGATACCATATAAATACTATAAGTAATAGTAATTTTATTACCAAAAATAGTATAGATTTTTTACAAAGCAAAAACTTATACTCTTGTTTCCAAAAAATATTATTATCGACAAGTTCCTACCACTTAACCATGGCTACTAAATTTCAAGCCTGTCAATCTGTAGAAATTCCCGTTCCACATCAGCCTATTCCAATTAAGCATTACCTACGCCAACCCCAACGCCTTGTTGATGCATTGGTTGAACCGAGCCGAGTCGAACAGTTAAATAGGTCAGTTTTTCGTTTAAAAATGCGCCCTTTAACTTTTATGTCACTGAGTATTCAACCAATCGTAGACATGAGAGTATGGGCTTCGGTAAATGGAACAATTCGTTTAGAATCAGTAGGTAGTGAAATTCGTGGTATAGAATACATCAATCAACGTTTTCAACTCGATCTAAAAGGTAACTTATCGAGCTATGAAAAAGATGGAAATACTCGCCTTAAAGGCATAGCTAATTTAGAAGTAAGGGTAGAGTTGCCCCCGCCTTTATCTTTTACTCCTAAACCAATATTAGAAGCTGCTGGTAATGGCTTACTCAAAAGTGTTTTACTAACAATAAAGCAAAGATTGTTACGTCAATTGTTGGTTGATTATCAGCGTTGGGTAGAATTACAAACAAAAAATAACTGCTTTGACTCGGAAAACAATGATTTTAATGTTTTCTTACCCTGAGTAGAAAAGCCAACTGAATCTTATCTTTATATTCTTTAGGAAATTTGACAAGGACGAAAAGATTTCCGATGCAAGCGCGAGATACCGTAATTTTGGATTGCTAATAGATGTTTTTGACTACCATAACCTTTGTTTCTTTCTAAATCATACATTGGGTAATTTCTTGCGAGGCGAATTATTAGTTCATCGCGCCAAACTTTAGCAATGATAGACGCGGCAGCTATTGTCAGCGAAAGAGAATCTCCTTTAACTATTGTTTGTTGCGGTAGTGATAAATTTTTTATCGGCTGATTTCCATCAATTAAACAAAGTGCAGGCTGTACCTTTAATTTTAGAACAGCCCGCTTCATTGCTAAAAGTGATGCTTGCAGGATATTAAAAGAGTCTATTTCAGCCGTAGTTGCAAAACCTATTTTCCAGTCTATTGCAATATCAAAAATTTGCCTAGCTAACTGATTTCTTCGACGATCTGATAGCTTTTTACTATCTTTAACCTTGGTTATGAGGAGTTGGGGCAAACTACTAGTATCTGGTAGAATTACTGCTGCCGCTACAACAGGACCAAATAAAGCACCTCTCCCGACTTCATCTACGCCTACAATGAATCCTTTTGTATTGCAATACGCAGAAAATTCTAGCCAATTTTGTTCGGGGGGAAGTGTTGGCATGTTAATTGCAGCGATAGATTGCCCGAATTTTACCATAAAACTGGCGATCCAATCCTAGCTAGATGGTGCTTCTACGACAGAAGAACGACGGCGGCGGCGACGCCTGTCTCCCGATTGAGTTGCTGTTTCGTTTTCATCTTCTATCGTTTGATTCGATTCTACTTGTTCTACTTGTTCTAATTTTTCTACTTGTTCTACTTGTTCTACTTGTTCTATTTCCTCTTGGACTGTTTCTTCTTTTCCGACTTTCACCTTTCTTAGAGTCGGAGTAAGGGAGTATGATTCCTCAACAGTTGCTGCATCTTCACCTGGTGAGATAACATTAATGATTACAGATTTTTCATTTTTGAAATCTTTTTCCAATTTCTTCAAAGGTGTAACACCCATTAAAGCATAAACATCTTGTTCGGAGGGTGTCATCTCTACGGAAACAATTTCAGGTGGTTCAAGTACACCTTTAACAGATTCTACTCTGGTTCTATTACGTTCTGGTCTTTCGCTCCATCCTTTGCTTAAGCCGGATGGGGAGCTATCAGATCTTCTTGTGAGTTCCGGTTCTGCTTCTGAATCGATTTCCAAATCTTCATTGACTAGTGTTAACGGATTTCCATTTATTTGTGGTTCCTCTTTGCCATTTACGACATTGATACCCAAGCGGCGACGGCGGCGACGTTTATTACCGTCGCCCAATTCTTGATAGCTAGGATGATTGAGCAGGTTTAGGTTAGCAAACTCTGTCTCGCCTTCTTCTGGTTCTGTAAATCCATCTACTACTTCTTTATTATCGCTCAAGCGAGGAGCCGAAAGGCGCGATTCTTTTTGGGATAAAGGTACTACACGCTCCGGTAATTCTGTTGGAACTGTTGCTTGAGAACTGTTTTCCCCTGGTAAATGTACAATATGTCCCAAACCGCTACAGGTAGGACAAGTTTCTCCAAAAAGCTCATAAATATTTTGACCTTGACGCTTGCGGGTAAGTTCTACTAAACCTAATTCTGTTAGTTGAGCAATTTGAGGACGTGCTTTGTCTGCTTTCAGGGCTTTATTAAAATGCTCAAGCACGTGTAATTGGTCTCGCCGCGATTCCATATCAATGAAATCAACAACAATGACTCCAGCAATATTACGCAAACGCAATTGACGCGCTATTTCTGTGGCAGCTTCACAGTTTGTCCACAGTACGGTTTCTCTCGCTGTTGCCGAACGAGTAAATGAACCGGAGTTAACATCTATTACTGTTAATGCTTCTGTGGGCTGAATAATAATGTAACCCCCCGAAGGTAAGTCTACCCTTGGTTTAAGAGCTTCCTTAACGGCCGCATTAATCCGGAAATATTCTAAAATCGCAGTGCGATCGCGGTGGTGGTCAATTAATAAACCTTGAGGTACTTGTCCACCGCTCCAATTCTGTAAATACTGTTTTACGCGCTTTAAACCTGTACTGGAGTCTACTACAATCCGATTGACATCGGCACCATACATATCCCGCAAAACTCGCTGGATAAAATCATCGTCTCGGTTTAGCAAGGCTGGGGCACGGCTAGATTGAGCTTGTTCTCCAATTGACTCCCATTGCTTTTGCAGAAATTCTAAATCTTCGATAATTGCTTCTTCCGGTTTACCTTCCGCTTCGGTACGGATTAATAGACCCATCCCTGCCGGTTTAATCAATATTGCTAAGGCCCGCAAACGGTTGCGTTCGTTTTCGTTCCTGATTCTGCGGGATAAATTTACGCCTCGTCCGTAAGGCATTAGTACCACGTACCGTCCTGGCAATGTAATGTTTCCTGTCAGCCTTGGTCCTTTGGTACCCGTCGGTTCTTTCATTACTTGCACCAATACTTTTTGTTGTGGTGCTAATAATTCAGTGATTGCTGCTGACGTACGTCTTAACCTTAATGGTCCAAGGTCAGTTACATGAATAAAACCATTACGTTCTGGATCTCCAATATTTACAAATGCTGCATCTATCCCAGGTAATACATTTTCTACTACTCCTAAGTAAATATCACCAATTTGGTGATGACCAGTAGCTACGACAAGTTCCTGTATTTGGTCTTCAGAGAACACCGCAGCAATTTGATGCTGTTCGGCGATAATAATTTGTTTCGGCATTCAATTTCCTCAAAAATTGGCAGCTCAAATATTCGGGGAGGGGTTGTTATTCAATCTACCGTGACTTCCCGCTGCAAGGCGCTGCTGTGATAAAATTTCACTTACAAAGCTCAAATAAACACGAGCTACTTAGATTTTGATTGCGTTTACACGCTTTTCGGACTCCAGAACGGTTGCATATTTTACAAGTTAAATCACCCGTCCGTGGTGAATTTGCTATACTTTTTCACCAATAAAGGTATTAAGTAAAGGCAGTTACTTGGGTTTTGATGCTCTCACGCAGGTCATGCGGGAGATTCTTATAGGAAGACGGTAGTATTACTTAGAATATCCTCGCTAGCGCGAAGCTGCATTGAGAAAGTTCAATTGTACCACCAAGTTCGGGGGCTTCAGCCCATAAGGGCAATTTGTGGGAGTGAGTTTTCCTTTCAACTCGTCATTCACAGCGCTAGTTGCGCTGGCTAATCGAGGGAAGGGGCGTATACTTTCTCCGGGTCTCGGAGTAGGTTTTAAAGTCTTGTACTGACTGTTAAGTTCCACTCATGAGCGGCACCTTTAAGTACCTCTTCGCTCTACATTTCCTGCCCTATTGGCTGGAAGTTTTGAGCCTCGCGACTATTTCGCGACTATTTATAAATCATAAAATGCGGGAGAAGAAATTGGACGAAGCTGGTACAAGAATAACTGATTCACATTCGTAGCCATAAAACATTTAGAGAGAGCGTTATTTAATCTGCCGATGCTTTATCTGAGATAATATCTCAGAAATTGCACTCTAATATAGAAAACGGTCTTCGCTCCGTACAGAGCAGGTAGTGAATCAGCTAGTTCCTTTGCAGCGCCAGAAAATTTCTCTTCATCTAATTCTAGCGCAAGGTCGCAAAAAATCAATTCCGAGTTGATGTTCAATTAGAGGACAATTTCATAACTACAATTGCCCTCTAATTATTAAACCGCTAAAGTTAGTTTGCTCCGATGTATGTGCAGCAGTTCAAATTTTATTTCTGCTACAAGCTCAAGCATAAATACAATTTGTTCGGGACGCAACATCGTACCATCATTGCGACAAGCTCCCACATACCGCAATCTAACAGCATTACTTGGAGTTGGTTCAACCTCCGTTGTTTCGACAAATTCTAACTCAAACAAACGTTCGCGCAGATTTACATTTTTGATTTTACCTTTTTTAGTTTTATGTTGTACCCAAATTTCTTCTTTAGCTTTGATTGCATTAACCCAATTTTGCCATTGAGATGAAGTTGCTTCTTGATTACAACTTACAGTAATCAGATATTCGGCAGTTTCGAGAACTTGAGATGCGCTGCTGCTACTTGTATCCACCCGGACTACATCATATATAGGTATGCCGTTCGGTAACGAAGAACTTAAATCCGAACGGAAAGTATCAACATCAATTTCTTGAGTCAGTTCAAAATCTACAATTTCATTGGTGCTAGTAGCTCCCAAAGCTAAAGCATTTGCGATTGATATCTTAGGTTGTGGATTATACCCACCACTAAATGATACTGGCAAACCCGCTCGTCGCACGGCTCGATCAAAAACTCTCATCAAATCTAGATGTCCGATTAATGCCATATCATCTTGCTTCCCAAACCATACTCGCAATCGTAGAGCCTTGGTAGTATTTGGAACAAAATCTCCTACAAATTCTGGAATGGGTGGCGGCGGAACTACAATATTATGACCAAAATCGGTACCGCAAACACCACAATGGGAGCAACCGTCAAAGGAACAATCGGGAACGGTAGCTGCATCTAAGGCACGCTGCAAATCTTCCTTAAGCCACTTTTTCTCAATTCCTGTATCAATATGGTCCCAAGGTAGTGGGTCATCAAGACGCTCATCAGCACTGCTGCCTTCCATGACATTCCACTCACCACAAAGCACTCGGCGATATTTCCAGTCTAACCCAGCTTCAGCAATAGCCTGTTCCCAAGCTGCAAAAGCTTTATCTAAATTGTCGAACCAGGAATCCATACCTGCACCTAATTCCCAAGCACGACGCAACACTGAAGCCAAAGTTCTATCTCCTCTACCGACGAAATCTTCCATTGCTGAAATCCGCACGTCGGTAAAATTAACCTTAACTCCCCGAATCCGACGGAATTCTTGCCACAGCAATTCTCGCTTGCGTTTAAATTCGCTGGTAGAGACTGAGTGCCACTGGAATGGTGTATGGGGTTTGGGCGTAAAGTTGGAAATTGTGATGTTAAAGTTCAAAGGTTTTCTGCCTTTTGCCCAACATTCCCGTTTTAGCCAGCTTACCGTTTGAGCGATGCCCAAGACATCAACGTCAGTTTCACCAGGCAAGCCGATCATAAAATACAGCTTTACTTTATCCCAACCTTGTTCCCAAGCTGTTTTTACCCCCCTGAGTAATTCTTCATTAGTTAAACCCTTATTAACAATATCCCGCATTCTTTGAGTACCAGCTTCTGGGGCAAAAGTCAAACCACTCTGCCGCCTTCCACCAAGGATATTGGCGATATTTTCATCAAATCTATCTACTCGCTGGCTGGGTAAAGAAAGGGAAATATTTTCGTTTTTGAGACGATTTTTGATTTCCATCCCTACCGAACTTAAAGCTAAATAATCCGAACACGAAAGGGACAACAAAGAAAATTCATTGTAACCAGTTTGGCGCATTCCCTCAGTTATTGTTTCTACAACCTTCGATGGTTCTACATCTCGCGCCGGACGAGTTAACATTCCCGGTTGACAAAATCTACAGCCTCTGGTACAACCGCGCCGAATCTCAATCGTCAAACGGTCATGTACGGTTTCCGCATAGGGAACCAAACCAATAGAATAAGCCGGGATAGGACTAGAAACCCGTCTTACAATCCGAGACGGTACATCCGGTCGATTGGGATGAACCGAACCGTCAGCAGCCATATCGTAAAACTGCGGTACGTATACACCAGGTACCTGTGCCAAATCCAGCAATAACGCTTGACGGCTTAACTTAGCTTTCTTACCTTCCTCCAAAACCAAACCAATTTCTGGTAATAGTTCTTCACCATCTCCCAGAGCGATAAAATCGAAGAATTCAGCATAAGGTTCTGGGTTGGATGTAGCAGTTTGTCCTCCTGCAAAAATTAGGGGGTAATCTCCCTCCAACCTTTCTTCCCAAGTAAAAGGAATGCCAGCCAAATCCAACATTTCCAAAATGTTGGTAGCCCCTAATTCGTAACTGAGGCTAAAACCTAGAATATCGAAATCAGCCAGACTGCGCTTCGACTCTACCGCAAACAAAGGTGTTTTAGTCGTTCTTAATTTTGCCGTTAAATCCGCACCCGGTAGATAAGCGCGATCGCACAACTGGCGAGGCTGAACATTCAATATATTGTAAAGAATGATATGCCCTAAATTAGAAGCACCAACTTCATATACTTCTGGGTAAGTTAATACCCAGCGTATCGTCGCCGTATCCCAAGGCTTACGTTTTGCTAAAAGCTCGTTACCCAGGTAACGGGATGGTTTTGAAATATCCGATGTGATTAATTTATCTACTGCAACAGCCACTATGCTATTTTCTAGCTACTTCTAGTAATTACAGCTACTCAATTCCAACATTAGCATTGATTTGTGGTGCTGTAGTAATTTGTTATTTTAATTTCCCAAATGTTCTTTACTTGTTCACCGAAGCGAAAACAGGAACTTTTTCGGAAATTATCCTACTTAGGTATTAGTCCTTGAAACTCTTTTCTGCATCAAATATTTCAAATACTTTATCAAGTTGGGTAAGTTCAAAGATAATTCTGTGAGTGGGAGAAACCGAACAAAAGCAAAGACGTTGTTCTAATTGTTTTGCTTTTCGTACCCCAGATACTAATGCCATCAAACCCGTACTATGTATAATATCAACTTTTTCTAAATCAATTAATACAATTGTATTATAGGGATTGAGCGCCGTACTCAATTCTTGTTCGAGTTTCACAGAATTTACAGCATTCAAGGAACCTTGAGGACGAATAATAGTAATTTTAGGATTATCAACTATTGCTTGCATAATTACATCCTATTCAAATATTCTTTCTTGCTTAAAGGATAGATGTATTCGACCATAATCTTTTTCTATGGCATCGACCATTCGTACTAGCTCTCTTTGTCGAATCTTTACTACCGGGCTAATTCTGTTTAAAGATTGTCATAATACTTAAGCAAAAAGTAGTTAAATATACTTTTTTCTAATTAAAGTTCAAAAATAATCTATATAACCAGTATGACTCCGTGCTGGCGTATGGAAAAATATATCTGTAAACTATTAGGTATAAGCATTGGGGCTGATTTCCCCAAACGCTAATCAAACATAAAGTATCCTTATTTTTTCCTTAATCATTAGCTTGTATCTTCTGGAGATGACAGGCTACTTATCTGCTATGTCTGTGATCCAAATCACTTATAAAGTAGTTTTCGGATCACAATTTATACTTAAAAACATCTGAGATAATTGGTATTAAATTCGTAACGGTTACTTACTATGAGAACTAAGTACGCTATTCGTCAATTAGTTGAAAAGGCTTTGTTTATCAAGAAATTAACTCCTGAAATAGAAAATGAAATCAATTCCGAACTAACTCAAATGGGTTACATTTCTGACGTTGATTATGAAGCATTAGAACTTTTAATGTCAGAAATGGATGCTGGTAGAATTAAGCTGGTTCCCAGCCTTTGATGATTTTAGGGAATAGACTAAAACCTGCTTCTGAAAATATTGAATATTAAAGTTGAAAGACTAATTCATTTTCATCAAAGCTGATTGCAAGTAATACACAATCTACTATAGACGGCGCGGGTATCAAGAGAATACCATCGCTGAAATTTTTTTCGAGATAGTAACAAATTTGTTTTTTCATATAGTGTAGGATGTGACGCGCTTCAGTTCAACATCGCACTCTAATTTTATTATAAAGAAATATAAAGCAGGTTTAAGAATATATTTTCGCACGTAATGTAAGGGTTACAGCACGAAGGCAAGTTTGCGGGAGGTACATTCTTCCTAATCCCTACTCCCCTGCATTATTATGAGGTTACCTCACTTAGATGAAATCGGCTGTAAGTGTTTATCTACTAGCTATACACGTAATCCAATTAGAACAAAAATTCAAAAAATCCTATAGAACCCATTTGGGATCTATTTACCAACGTGCAAGTCCAATACCCATCTGGGTTTCATGATTCTAGTAGTCATTTTTCATGATTTTTCGTTATCCCGAACCCTTACAGTTACTAGGCTGGTTAAAACGGCTTTCCTA
>JBCCSG010000020.1:0-38473 GCA_039200565.1 Cyanobacteria bacterium P01_D01_bin.50
CCGGTAGCTTGCCCTTCACAAATTTTGGGATTAATTGCTTTACCAATATCAATTGCTTGTACGCATCTTAAAACATCCACTTTCCCCGTCTCAATATCAACTTCTACTTCTACACCTTGAACCGCAAAAGTTAAAGTTGCTTCATCGGCTGTATAACTTTCTTCTACTTCTATTATCTCTTGTAATTCAGGCTTGCTTGCTATTTTATCTTTTAATTTTTCCGCCGCTAACTTAACAGCTTGTCCGGAAATATACATCGTTGCCGAAGCATAAGATCCGGCATCAAAAGGTGTTAATTGAGTATCCCCAGAAATAATTTTTATATCAGTAACTGTAACCCCCAAAACTTCCGCAGCGATTTGTCGTAAAGTGGTATCGGAACCCGTACCAACATCAACCGAACCCGTTCTTAATTCATATTTCCCATTAGTTAACCGCGATAATTTAACGCAAGCAGTGTGGATTTTACATAAACCGCTTCCTTGCATAGAAACAGCAAAACCAACTCCACGATGACGATTACCATTGATTATTGGGGTTTGACCGGGAATATAATTTAATGCTTCAATTACCTTGGCAAAACATTCATCAACTGCATAACTACCAATTAAATTAAAATGCTCGCCGCTGTTTCCTATACTAACTACATCTCCCGGACAAATTAAATTTTTCTGTCTAATTTCTATAACATCAATACCTAATTTTTGAGCAATTTCATCGATTTGAGATTCCATTGCAAAAGCGCCTTGAGTTGCACCGTAACCGCGAAATGCACCTCCAGGCATAGTATTAGTGTAAACAGCGTATCCTCTAAATCTTTTATTCTCACAACGGTATAAACCTAAAGGAATGTAACCAGATAAAAATACCACCGTTTTCCCGTGATTGCCATAAGCACCAGTATTTGCAATAACTTCTAAATCTTGAGCAATAATTGTACCATCTGCTTTAACTCCAGTTTTCAACTTGATTGTCATTGCATGACGGCTATTTGTAGCGATAAATTCTTCATTTCTTGTCATCTCCCACTGCACCGGTTTACGAGTACGCAAAGTTGCCAAAGCACACAAATCTTCAGTTAAGATTTCTTGCTTATTACCAAAACCACCGCCGACTTGTGGTTTATAAACGCGAATTTTAGATGACGGAATATCAAAAAGTTGCGATAATAATCTTTGACAGTGAAACGGTACCTGAGTACTACTGCGAACAACCAATGTACCATCTGATTCTAAACAAGTAACCGTTACATGAGGTTCCAGATGAACGTGTTGTACTGCGGGTAAATCATAAGTATTTTCTACTATTAAGTCCGCTTCAGTAAAACCTTTTTCTACATCCCCCGATGACAAGAAAATCTCACCAGCAATATTGCGATTTCTATCAGGAATTTGCTGAGATTCCACTTCATCATGAATGATAATGCTACCATCTTTCATTCCTTCCACTGGATTGGTAACATAAGGTAATATTTCGTAATCAACCTCAATTAACTCACAGGCTTTTTCTGCGATCGCAACCGACTCAGCCACCACGGCAGCAACTCTATCCCCTACGAAACGCACTTTATTATCTAACAAATAATGATCTAAAGGATCGGGTACGGGTTCTGCGTGTCCGGCGGTGGTGTAAGGTATTCTTGGAACATCCTTATACGTAAATATTTCCACTACCCCCTGGAGTGCTTTAGCCTTGTCAATATTAATTTTGTGAATTATGGCATGGGGAAATGGCGAGCGCAAAATTTTTAAATGTAATAATTCCGATTGCAATTTATCAGGGGTATAGTATGCTTTACCTGTAACTATTGCGGTTCCATCTTGTTTCGGAACGCTTTTACCGACGGAGTGTGGTGTGAGATTTGCGGGTGCGGCAAGGATGTCGCGCCCATTTGATTTTTGATCGAGTAAAATACTTTCAATTATTGCTTGGTAGCCAGTGCAGCGACAGAGGTTCCCTTTCATACAAGCGCGTAACTCTTCGAGTGATGCTTCGGGAAACTTGGCTGCACTCATAATCATTCCCGGAGTGCAAAATCCACATTGAAACCCTTGCGCTTGTAAAAATGCTTGCTGTATCGGTGTAATTTCGTTTTGATTTGGCGATAATCCTTCAATGGTAATTACAGATTTTTCGTGAATTCGCATCGCCGGGTAAATGCAGCTATGCACTGCTGTATCATTAACCCAGACAGTACAAGCACCACAATCGCCAGTTTCGCAAACGCGATGTACTCCGAAGTAATTGAGTTGACGAAGTAGGGAAAGCAGACTGCTTCCTGGGTGAGTATTTACGGTATGATTTTGGCGATCGACGCTGAAATTTAAAGGTTGCATATATCAGCTAAGTTTTAGATTTATGTAATTTAAATTACTATTATTACTCACTAAGTAGGTTGGCGTTGAAAATAGTAATACCGGAATAGGGAATAGGAGTAAGGGGAAGGAGGGCAAAAAACATTCTTTAACATAGCTCGGTTTATTTGTGCCGACTTACTTAATCCAAAATCTAAAATTCTAAAGATTCTAAACACCGCCGAATTAAAACCTGGGTGATTTCTCGGCGATAAACGGCTTTAGCCCTGGCATCTTCAATAAAATCCATATTTTCCAGAAACGCGTCGTAGCTAAAACCCGTCTCCACATCTCTATCCAATTCCAACAACACAGGTGCAGCAACACTGGCACCGATAACTAATCGCAACTTTTTCGCAACTTGATTATAAGCACCCACAGCGATCGCTAAAGCAGGATCGCTCGCTGCAATGCCAAAACGTTTATAATCAACTTGCCACTTCATATTTTTTACAGGGATCAAAACTCGCCGCAACAATTCCCCAGATTGTAAAATCGTTTGACGAGAAGCTATTTGAAAATCTTTCGCTGCAACGATTCGCGATTTCCCCATCGGATTCCAAATCTCATAACTTGCATCCAAAGCCACCATAATCGGTGCAAGAGTACCCACGGATAATGCAAGGCAAATATTACCTCCCACAGTCGCCACATTCACCACCTTCAAGGAAGCAGAAAGTGCAGATATAGCACCTTTAAACCCCTCCACTGCCCTGTATTCAGAAACCCGTGGGTGCTCTAATAACTTAGTTAAAGTACAAGTTGCACCAATAGCCAATAGTCTCCCTTGATGAGAATAGGGGGGATTGAAAAACTCAATTTCGTCCCATCCGAAAGACTGTATATCTACTAAAGTTTTTATCTGGGGTTGTGGTTCTGAAAATAACCAAGTACCTCCAGCTAACCAACTCCAATTTTTATCCCAATCAGTAACTTGATTAATATCCGTAGGACGTAAATAATTATCTATATTATGCAAATCCATTATCTCGATCGTGACCAAATGTATTTCTTGTTACTTGGTTGAGCATGGTAACACAATATCAACTACCCAATACCCTATAAGGGTATTGCTACATTTACAAAGCCTGCGGTCGGGCAGGCTTTGTTTGTCTAGCCCCAGGCTTTAGCCTGAGGGCTTTTAATTCATTCCCTTTCGCAGCCGCTTCTTAAATGAAAAATAATTGGAGAAGATAAACCATCCCACACAGGAGTATTAATATTAGCTTTCCTTAAACCTTCCCCAGTCCATGCATTACAATTTCTTAATATCGAATAATTACCTTTTGCAGCATAAAAACCTGCATTGGAAGTATGACCGTTGCCTATACGAATTTTTCCACCATTTTTGTCCAATTGAAAACTCGCTTTAATAAACTTGATTAATCTTAAATAATTAGCTTTATTAATATGAACACATTTCACTTCTAGATTTCTCGGTAATGCATGATAACCTTTGACATACATTACAGAAGGAGTTGGAAGAAATACAGCTTTGAAAGTAGTAGAAAAATTTAGGTCAGAAAAATCAGAAACCGACATATAAAAATCTTTATCTCCCCAACCAAAACTCAGATATTCATAATTTTTCGCCGCATCGATACCGATTTGATCGACAGATAAATATGGGTGCCAGTTATGAGCATTATTCTCAGTTGAAACTAAAATATTAGAGTGAATACCCGTATTAGAAACACAAACTTGGTAACTACAGTTTTCTTTTGAGTAATTGCCCCATTTTCTAGGTATAAAAGCGCTTATTAAGAATAAACTGATAATTGCTAAAATGCCACCAAAGACATAACAATTATATTTAAAAAGCAATTGTAAGTTCATGAATAATTGGTACATTTAATTACAATTACTCACTACTCTTACCCCAGAATAGTCCATCAAGGCAACGGCAGCAGGATTAATAATCAGAAATTTTTTCTACCCCCTCTACCCCACGCCACTTGCCTGACTGTCGGGGAACCCGCCCAACGCAGTGGCTCCTCTACCTCTCTCGCCCCTCCTTATCTTCACCCAGCAATTTTGGGTTAGTAGAGTCCTAAGAGTGATAATACTTGTGATAATACTTGTGAAACATACTCTTATCTCCGTTAGCGACAACTCCTAAGACATTAGTTCGAGATGTTTTGAGGCTATCTATGGCTTTTTTGACTAAATCACGTTCTGTTTTGTCCATCCTCACTACAAGCATAACTCCATCGGTATGAGGTGCGAGCAGTGTTGCGTCGGCTAATCCAATTAATGGTGGAGCGTCGTAAATTACTAAGTCAAATTTTTGATGAAATTGTGCTACCAATTGTTTCATTTTGACAGAAGAAAGCAATCTTGCAGCGTCAGGTGGTATTGCACCGGAAGTAATTACAGAGCATCCGAAAATGTCTGGTAAATCTTGCATTACTTCGGATGCTGGCATATTTCCAGATATTAAGTTAGTCAATCCCCCTAGATTGGGTAAACCCGTTAAAGCGTGAATTTGGGGACAGCGTAAATCGGTATCTACAAGTAGTACTTTTTGTCCCATTGATGCAGCTATTCGAGCAAGATTGTACGCAACAGTAGATTTTCCATCCTCAGATAAAGCTGAACTAATTACTATGGAGCGAATTTGGCGATCGCTACTAAGCAGTTGTAGATTTGTATGGACTACTCTTAAAGCTTCCACAAATTGTCCAGATTCTTGGAAATAGCTGGCGGCTCTAGATTCGGGATGGAAAATGGGAGAAAATTCGGGAGTACCATCTGCTGATTTTGTATTTTGGGAAGATTTAACTTTTGAGGTACGCTTTTGATTATTCTTTAAATGCTTATCTATTGGAAGAGCGCCAAGTAAAGGTAATTTGAGATCTTTTTTGACCGCATCCACGTTATGGTAGGTGTTATCCAGCTTTTCTCTGAGTAAAGCTGCACCGATACCTAAAAGAGCGCTAGCGACAAATCCTAAAATCAAGTTGCGTGGAATATTAGGAGATACTGGATTTTTTGGCTTCACTGGCGCTTTAATCATCTCCCAAGGAAGCTCTGTTTGTGCAGCTTCAATTCGCAAATTTTGGCGAGTTGTCAGAAAACGATTTAAACTTTCATTCGCAATCTGTAAATTCTGTTGTAATTCCGTATATTTACGTGCTAAAGCAGGTAGTTGATTAATATTTTGACTCAGTTTCTGTTCCGCTGCGGTAAGTTGTTGAGTCTGTACTTCTAATGTTTTAACTTGATTTGCCGCTTCTGAAAGTGTAACACTTAAAATTCTTCGTCCTTCTTGCTGTAATAAAGGCAATAATTTTTGCCGCTTCTCTTTTAATCTTTGGATAACAGGAGCGTTGTCTTGAAAGCGAGTTGATTCCTCTGCTATTTGGGTTTCTAACTGTCGCAGTTGAATGACTAACTCTTGATAGACAGGTGCATTTTTGAGAATAGCCAATGCTCCCCTTTCTTGTTGGAGAATAGCGAAATTAGCCTTAGCCTTGGCTAACTGCTGTTCTACCTCTTGTCGTTGTGTAGCTAGTAGTTGAAGTTGCTGGCTAACCTGGCTTGATTGAGTGTTGGGATCGAAAAAATCGTATTGTTGACGAAAAGCTTCTAATTGTTTTTGTAGGGTATCAACTTGTTTTTTTATTGGTGGTAGTTCCTTCTCAACAAAACGAATTCCTTGATTTAACTGCGTTTGTCGCTTTTCTAAACTGTATTTTAAATAGTTTCTTGCAACTGTATCTAATACTTCTTTGACTTGAGTTGGATCGTCGCTTCGATAACGAATTTCTATAATTTTGGTTTCACCCAAACGAATAATATTTAGAGAATCTTGTTTAATCAGATTTCCATAGGTAATATCCGGATACTTACTTTCTAAATCCCGAATTATATTATTCATTAATTCGGGACTTTTAAGAACCTCAATCTGAGTTTGGTAATCCAATCCAGATTTTCCGAAATTAGAGTCTACAGCAGAAGTAAGCTTTGATAAACTTCTGTGATCATGTTCATCTACAGGTTCCACCAACAAGCGAAAATTACTTTCGTATTCTGGTTGTTGAGTTAGTGTTGTGTAAGTAGCGCCAGCCATCACGGTAGTCGCAACACTGGCAATAACTAACGCTCGTCGCTTCAGAAGCCCTAAGAATTGACTTAAATCCCAATCATTATCTTCCACCTGAACCAATGGAAAAGGTTCGGAAGGAAGAAATAGAGGTGGAGAATGTCCGTTATGTCCATTCAGTTTATTATTTACAGATTGAGAAGAACTATTCTGCATCATTTCCTCAGATATGGTAATTAGGGATTCTTTAGGTTGATTTGGATGAGATTACTAGTGTCATATTGATTTTGTAATGGTAGAGCCGCAGAAATTGCTGATTTAATTAATTAATCCAGTCAGGATTACTAGTCTTATAACAGAAATTTTAAAAACCTCGGTGGTATGCGGTATTATTACTATTTTTTAATTCCTTGGAGATTTTAACCACCTTAACACAGGCATTCAATGATAATTATTACATTTTTTAAAACGAGATCGCATATTTTGCATATATGTATTTTGCTCTACATTTTTCACGATATAAAAGTATTTTTACCTAATTAAATAGAGATAAAAAATATGTATTTCTTGATATTTATATAAAAAATATGATATATGATTTACTCAAGGAAGTATTAATTTTAATGAGAAGTTTATTTGAGATATTTACTCTTAACAAATAAATAAAAAAAGTCCAAATTGTATTCTATTTTAATTACGAAAGCAAATTGGTAATTCATACTTAATAAGACTCTTTGTGAGACGACAAACAATGATAGTAACTTTATCGCATCTGAATAAAGCAATACCCTTATCCAATCTTTAGTCAGTAAAACTTTTATCCCAAGTCATATTCAGAGTGACTTTTATATAGGAATCCTAGTTGAAAATTGAAACGCTTATTGGTACCCTTTAATCTCCTAGAAACCTTTTGCCTAAGCGCATGAGTGAGTATTGCCTACCCACACGAATAATTCTTCCAAAAATCAAAACGGATTCCTATATACTAAGGGTTCGCACAAAAGCATAAATCTAGGATTTGCGATAGGTGTCCACCGCAGGTGCGGCTTAGCCGACACCGGAGGTATATCACCGAAAGCAAACCATCTAGCTAGGATACCCTTTAGTGCCCTCAAATTTGTGTTGTTATACCAATTCAAAAAATTTTTGCGAGATATAGCTATTCCCGAGCTACAATTACTTTCCTAAGGCGCAGGAAAGGATGGGACTCTGATATGTCAGATTCATTTTTCAAGACGGTATTGGTGAATTTGATATAAAGTCCAGTTACTTACTATATGGCTTAGTGGAGAAAAATTGTTTTTACCTATTACTCATTACCAGCCCTCAAAGTTTGGGTTAGCTTAAGTGGACATAATATGAGTCGTGGTAAACAGCCTTACATAAATTCAAAATTTTTTGTGCTCTAAACGGAAGTCAAGGGCTCCCAATATAATTTTTTTCTCCTAAAAAAATTATATTGGGTACCCGTCACTTTTTTGAAAGTGTATCGCTTATATACAAGTTTGATGTGTGTTCCAAAATCTTTATTTATTTAGGAATCTTGTGCATATGATACTCAGTAGAAGAGGAAAAAAAACCTCTGAAAATATTTTTGAACAGAGGAAAAATAAGGATGTTGAAACTCAAAACAAAATCCCTAATCATTCTTTTTCTTCCAAGATAAAAAACCTCAGTTCTGCGAGAACAGAAAAGTTAATCAAATTATCCTTAATCACCCAATTTTTTCCACCAGATTACGCTGCAACCGGACAGTTACTCGAAGAACTTGCCAGACATTTAGGATATCTGGGAGTAGATATTGAAGTATTTACAGGGCAACCTGGTTACGCCTTTGGGACAAAGAAAGCTCCAGCACGAGAACAATCGGAACAAGTACGAATTCAACGTACCCGTGCTACTCAAGTTTGGTATCAGAGAATTCGCGGTAAAGCCCTTGGTGGCGTACTATTTACTCTGCGTGCCGCACTTCATATACTCAGACACGCCCGTCACCACAATGTTTTGTTGGTGACAACAGCCCCTCCTTTCTTACCAGTTTTGGGATATCTGGCTCATAAATTATTTAAACTTACTTACGTTTGTATACTCTACGATCTCTATCCAGATATAGCTATAGCCTTAGATGTAATTCCAAAACATCACTGGCTAGCTCGATTTTGGCAAATGGTTAACTGCAAAGTTTGGCAAGAAGCTTCTCAAATTATCGTTCTCAGTCCACAGATGAAACAACGTGTGGCAGATATTTGTCCCCGAGCCGCTGATAAAATATCCGTGATTCACAGTTGGGGAGACGCAAAGAAAATCGTCCCTATCCACAAAAAAGACAACTGGTTTGCATGGGAATACAATACCGTTGATAAATTCACCGTACTCTATTCAGGGAATATGGGAAGGTGTCACGATATTGACACTATTTTAGAAACCGCCAAGCTACTCAAAGATGAGCCAATTCAGTTTTTATGCATTGGTGGTGGAGCTAAGCGGAAAATATTAGTTGAAGAAATCAAAAAATTGGATTTGAATAACTTCCAATTTATTGCCTATCAAGAAAAATGCAATTTACCTTATTCCCTGACGGCTTGCGATCTATCTTTAGTCAGTATGGATAAGGGTTTTGAAAGTTTGGTTGCTCCCAGTAAACTTTACCCAGCTTTAGCTACCGGCAGACCTGTAGCTGTAATTTGTCCCCAGGATTCATATCTCAAACAGCTAATTGCAGAGGGTAAATGCGGTCAAACCTTTGACAATGGAGATAGTCAGGGCTTAGCTAAGTTTATTCGTCTGTTGAGTAAAAATCGTCAGTTAGCTGAGAGTATGGGTAAGGCAGCTCGTAAATATATGCAGTTACATTTTACGCCTGAAGTTATTGCTAACGAGTATTTGAAGGTATTGCGTAAAGTTGTGGAATAAGTATTTACGCAAGAATACGAAAATCCCATTCAAACTTCCTCCCCTGCTCTTCAGGGAAAATTTACTCAAGAAAGAATAAAAAATCGAATTTACGCTTTGTCCTTATTTGTCATTGCGATCGAAACGTATTGTAGGAAGGCAATTTCAAGGTTTGGGGAGGGATTGTCGCTTTCACTTTAGTGGTGCGTTTCATCGCCCTTCCCGGACGTAATTAGATTATTTTGGAGTAAGTCTAAAAAAATTAAAAGTATCTCAAAACACTTGTTAATTTATTTGAGAATGTTACTCTAATGGAGAAAGAAAAATATACCTAGTAAAGGTTTAATTCTTTTATCTTTCTTAAGTAATTTAGCTTAAGTAATTATGATTAATATGACACAGAAACAACAGCAATTAACTCATTGCCAGCGATAATACAGCAATCTCAAACCCTAACTTTTTATCGTGTGTGCCTAAGTAAAAAAAAATAATTGAATAGAATGTGTTGATAATAGGAGTTGGGCTTCGATGGTTCTGCTGTAACTAGCGTTGAATCTCAGTCCCTCCAAAGCAACCTTCTTCTTGTTTGATTGTTATCTGCTTGCAGAGGAGGGCCAAAGTGCGGAAGAGGTGTAACCGAAATCGGAATCGTTCAAAAAAAAGGGCTATTTACTGTCCAATTCATGGATCTGATCTCAATAGTGTATCCCAAAAGTATCCATTATTTGCAGATAGAGCCGGACAATTAGAGCAGCGGGGTATGAGTCGTCGCAGTGCGATGATATTGGTGCAAAATAAAACTACTGTTTCTCTACAGGGTGAGTGGTTAGAGGCTTTTTGGTGCGAGGAATGTCAGCAGACTAAGTGGTATCACGTCAAAAAACTTGAGGAACGTAAATATATGGTTTCGGTTGCACCAAGGGAGCTTTGGTTGCAGGTTGATGGGGTAGTTTCTGTAAGGGGTAATCCTTCTGTGGGCGAGTTTACGCTCAGGGAAGCCAGGGGGATTGGCTTTAATGTTTGATGTTATAAAGTAAGATTATTTTTCCACAGTGGTTGTCTTTTTTTAATGTTAAATATCGGGATTTTCGATGTATAGTTCCGTTTTATGAATAATTATTATTTGCTTGCTAATTCTTGTTAATTGTGAAAAAACTCATTAGTAATTTGCGATCGCCAGCCTATCGTCTGGTGAGAGAAACAGCGCGGCAAAACTGGTGGCTAATTGCAATTAACCTGGTTACCAACTTGCTGAGTGCCTTGTTAGAGGGGAGTACGCTGGGAGTGATTTATCTGGCGGTTGGTTATCTGACGGCAGATGGTGAGACGGGGGCGGGCACACCAACCGATTCGGGAATTCTTGAAACACTCTCGGCCATTCTGCCGTTACCGCCGGAGCAGATGTTTTTAGCCTTAATCTGCGGGGCAGTGATACTACAGGTATTCCAAAGTCTCGCTAAATATGCTAATAAGGTATCCACGGCTTACCTATCAGCAAAAGCACAGCCCTATGTGACGGGCAAAGTGTTTGAGCGGATTATGACCTTTAGCTATGGTTGTGTGAGTCGCTATAAGGTGGGCGATTTGGTGCTGTTTGCCAATGATGCAGCTTTGGCAGTGGATCGGCAAATAAATCAGCTAAATAATATCATAGTTGGTTTATCATTTTCGCTGATGTATCTTGCGGTAATTGTGCGCCTATCGCCAATTTTAGCGGTGGCGGCAGCATTACTCACCCTGCTTGTGGTTTTTGTGCAGTATAAGTTGATTCCTCGGTTAAGGCGAGTGGCGAAACGGGTAAATGCTACCAAAGTGGAATCAGCTAAGTATATTACCGAAAGCATTCAGGCATTGCGATTGTTGCATACCTTTGGTACGCAGCGAAAGACGGTGGTAGCAGTAAATCAACTATTGGGCAAAACCCAGGTACAGTTACAAAAACGGGCATTTATCTTTTATCTGCCAGAGCCGATTTTAGATACCTTGCCGATGATAGCCTTAGCAATTTTAGCAGCTTCAGCGGTGTTGTTAAAGCAGGAGCAAGCAGCAATTTTGCCCATGCTGTTGACTTTTTTGCTAGCTTTGCAAAGGCTATCGATACGCTTAAAGTCAACTGCAAATACGATTACACAGTTTGTTGATAATAGTGCTCAAATGTTGCGATTAGAAACAATTTTAGAGCCGCGTGATAAGGAGTTTGAGCATTCGGGTGTTGAAGCGTTTACCAGTCTTAGGGGAGATATGGAATTTGATTCGGTGAGTCTTTCCTATACCAAAGATGATGTTCTAGCTCTGAGAGATTTAAGCTTTAAGATTCCACATAACTGTGTAACAGCATTGGTAGGGGAATCGGGAGCGGGCAAGTCTTCAATTGTAGATTTGTTAATAGGGCTTTATCAACCGACGAGTGGGAAAATCAAGGTGAATGGCTCAGCCCTAGCGGATTATCGCCTGGAAGATTGGCGGCGAAACGTCGGGGTGGTGAGTCAAGATACGTTTATTTTTAATGGTAGTATTTTAGAGAATTTGCGCTACGGTAGACCAGAGGCGAGCCGGGATGAGGTGATTGAGGCAACTAAGGCTGCTCAAGCTCATGGTTTTATTTTAGCGTTACCTGATGGCTATGAAACTGTAGTAGGTGAGCGGGGTTATCGACTCTCTGGTGGACAACGGCAGCGATTAGCTTTAGCCAGGGCGCTGATTAAGCAGCCAGAGATTTTGATTTTGGATGAAGCAACGAGTGCGTTAGATAGTGAATCGGAGAAGTTGATCCAGCAAGCGCTAGATAAGTTTCAGAAAGATAGGACAGTGATTGTGGTGGCGCATAGGCTTTCGACAATCGCCAACGCCGATCAAATTTTGGTGCTTGAAAGAGGGCAGATTTTGGAGCAAGGAAACCATACTTCGCTTTTACAAAAAGGCGATCGCTATGCACGCTATTGGCAGTTGCAGAGCAGTAAGGTTGCGGCTTGATATCATGTCCGGTTAAACACTAATCATATCTGTAGGGCTGGTAATTGGTAATTGGTAATTGGTAATTGGTAGTTGGTAGTTGGTAGTTGGTAAGGGAGCAATTTTTCATCCTTGAGCTATATAGTATCGTGAAACTTTAAAACAACCTATGTCTCTTCAAAAAACTTACATTATCTGTGCTACTCAACGAAGCGGAAGCACCTTACTATGCCATCTATTAGCAAGCACTGGTAAAGTCGGAAATCCAAAGGAATATTTGTTGCCTACTTATAACAGTAAAGTTCCTTTTGATGAAGAAAATTATCTGCAATATGTACGCGGTAATTTAGAGGCTTACGCTTCCGAAAATGGCGTAAGTGGTGTCAAGATTATGGAAAATAATTTTTCTGAACTGTTAGAACGACTTCGCAATTGTGATGAGTTTGGAACAAAGTCTAATCTTGAAATCTTATATGATGTTTTTCCCGGAGTCCAGTTCATCTTCATGACTCGTAAAAACAAAGTTAGACAAGCAGTATCATTGGCTCGTGCCGAACAAAGCGATCGATGGGAAAAACATTCTTCCTCTACTTCATCTACAGCAAGTAAGAAAAAATTTGCTATTACTCCCTTCTATATTAAATCCGCTATTAATCGCGCTATAGAGCGTGAAGAAGTTTGGAAAAAGTTCTTTCAAGAAAATGGAATCGTACCTTATACCATCACTTACGAAGAACTTGTCAAAGCTAAAAGCTCGCACATTCACAAGATTTTAGAGTTTCTTGAAATCAGCAATGCACAAGCAACAGTAGTCACCTCTCCTACTCTCAAAAAACAAGCTGATTTTTACACGGAATTTCTAATTATCTACTATCGAGTTTATTTTCTTCTGAAGAGTCTAGTACCCGATACGCTATGGAAACTTGCACGCCACATCAAAAATCAATATTTCTACAAAATTTCTAGGATTTAGTCATGACCACAATACAAACTAATATAATCACTTATCCAAACCGCGCTGCCTTTAAATCTTTCTACAAAAATATTACTTCCCCTGTAAGACTTTTACCAAATTTTTTAATCATTGGCGATAATAAGTGTGGGACAACTACTTTATGAATTTTTAGGAACCAATTACAACTGGGAATAAATGTATTAAATTAAAAAGAATAATAATGAAAATTGCATTAATTAGCTATGAATATCCTCCGGATACAGCTATTGGGGGAATCGCTACCTATGTATCTCAAATTGCCAAAGTATTGCATAACCGAGGGCATCATGTAGAAGTTTTTTGTGGTAGCCCCCATCGTTCTGGTTCCCAGGAAGAGAATGGAATTTGGGTACATCGGGTAATGGGTAAAAAGGGTTCAGATTTTTCCGAATACATTGGTAGAGTCTTCGCAGAACGACATCAAAGTATCCAGTTTGATGTTGTTGAAGGTACAGAGCATTCTGCTTCTGCTAGGGGAGCTGTAGCGCAAGTTCCTGATATTCCTTTAATTGTTAGGCTCCATACTCCTACTTTTTTAGTTGGAAAGATTAACTTTGTAGAACTATCTTTAGCTGGTAAAGTTCGTTGGGTTGGTGGAGCTTTGCGGCGTGGTAAAATTCCGACGCATTTTCCTCAATGGAAATACGATCCAACTTCTGATATCGAGCGAATTCATACATTAGAGGCTGATGAAATTGCCTCACCTTCAAAGTCACTTGGAAATCAACTGATTAGCACTTGGTCACTTCCCCCCCAAAGAGTCGTTAATGTTCCATATCCTTATGTTCCATCTCAAGAGCTGTTAGATATTCCGATTGAAACAAATACCAATGTTGTCACTTTCATTGGTAGATTAGAAATCCGTAAAGGAATTCTCTCACTTGCCGAAGCCATTCCCATGATTCTTAAGCAATGCCCAACAACAAAGTTTCGGTTTGTTGGTCCTGTTTTACCCTCCCCTCAACCAAATCTCAATATGCGTGAGTATCTGGAGAAAAAGCTCAAGTCTTATCACAAGTCTTTAGAGTTTACTGGAGGAGTTTCCCCAGATCGTATTCCTTCTTTTTTAGCTAAAACTGATATTTGTGTGTTTCCCAGTCGATGGGAAAATTTTCCAAATGTATGCCTAGAAGCGATGGCAGCCGGACGGGGAGTAGTGGGCAGCAGTGCTGGAGGTATGGCACAAATGCTAGATGGAGGTAGAGTGGGAAGATTGATTCCTCCAAAAAACTCCAAGAAAATCGCAGAAGCCGTTATTGAACTGTTGAAAAATCCTCAGCTACGAATGCAACTCGGACAAGCAGCACGCGATCGTGTTCTATCAGAATACAATCTCGATCGGATTGGTAAATTACAAGAAGCTAGTTATGAAAGAGCGATTGAACGTAGACGGTTATTAGGTGCAAGAAGTTAACAGGAATGGCCGCAACTGGCACCGCTGCGATCGCAATCATATAGTATTTTTGTTCTATATTATGTTCATACCATTATCTCTGTGAATGATATTGTGATGGTTGGTATTTTGATCGGTTCTATAGTTTAGTGTTTATTCTTCAAAAGTCTTTACATAAAGTCACATGAAAAAAAATATATTAGTTAAGCTTAAACCAATAAAGCTTAATATTACTAAAAAATTAAAACAGTCAAGATACAGATTTCATAAATTGCAAGGTAAGTCTACTGTTCATTTTCTGCATATTGGAAAAACTGGTGGAACTGCAATCAAAACAGCATTAGCTCCGACTCCGATTGTAAATAGTTATGTAATATATTTACACGGTCATAAGGTGAACTTAAGAGATATTCCAAAAGGTGAGAAAGTTATCTTTTTTCTTAGAGATCCTATCAGTCGATTTATAAGCGGTTTTTATAGTAGAAAAAGGCAAGGTCGTCCTAAGTATAATGTTCAATGGAGTCCTGAAGAAGAAATTGTGTTCAAGCAATTTGAGACTCCAAGAGAGCTAGCTGTATCTATCTCATCTAGTGACAAAAGTATGCGAGAATCTGCTATAAATGCTATGAAAAGCATCAAACATGTTAATAATTCTTATTGGGATTGGTTTGATACCGAAGAGTATTTTTTTAGTAGATTATCAGATTTTTTATTCATCGGTTTTCAAGAAACGCTGGAACAAGATTTTATTGTTTTAAAAAAAATCCTCAAATTACCGGAAAATATTCAATTACCTAATGATTCATTTGCAGCACATAAAAATCCTTCAAACGTGGACACTTACTTAGATGATATTGCTAAATCAAATTTGTCTCAATGGTATGCAAGAGACTATAAATTTTTAGACCTATGTAAAAATATTTCTCAAAAATGGCATTGCTGAATCACAATATGAATTATGGTATCACCATATCCTTGAAGTGGCTTTGCCCCTGAATCGGAATACAACGGTTTTTGAGATCGTAAATTAATAACCTATTTGGCAGTTCCAGCATTTTTACTGACGCAGGAATAACAAAAAGTTTTACGTTTTCATCGCGCTAAGTAATGCCTTAATCTACTATTTTCTCCCATAATGAGTGTCATATAGTTTACCATTTTTACGGATATGATTTGAATCACAACGTGGACATTTCATGAAGATTCACCCACTTATCATATTCTGATTATGCAACGCCATATTTACAATTGCCTCAAACAACTTGACTCATGATTTCACACAAGCACCAGGTTATTTTTATCCATATTCCTAAAACAGCTGGTAGTTCTATAGAAAAGAAACTTGGACTTTATGAAGAGGTTACGTGGGGTGTACAAGATCACCGGACTGTAAAGCAAATTCGTCCCCTATCACTCTTTAATCATAGCCGTTACCTTTTTAATCCAACGGCACTGCGTACTCAATCGTTAAGCCGCTACACGATGTTGAATGAAATGTTAGGATTACCGACAGATCCTAGACGGCATGGTCCAAGAGCGACAGAACGAGAGTTTGCCTCATACTTTAAGTTCACAGTAGTACGTAACCCCTGGTCTAGGGTTTACTCTTGGTATCGGAATGTGATGCGAGGTTCGCGTCATGGGGTACCAGCTTGTGACTTCCCCACTTTTCTGGGCAAGTTCGCGGATAACTGGGGTTTACGACCTCAAACATACTGGATCGCGGACTTCGATGGATCGATACCTTTAGATCGGATTGTCCGGTTTGAGAATCTTGCTGAAGAGATGGTAGATGTACTGACCGAACTAGGTTTTAAAGACTGTAATCTTCCCTATCTACTCAAAAGTAAAAACACATCCGACTACCGCACGGCTTACGATGACCTCTCCGCTGAGTTGGTCGCAAAAAGATACAGCGATGAGATCGAGATGTTCAATTATGATTTCTAGCTTGCTATGCTCTGTAGAAAGTATAAGAGAAGGTCTTCTGAAAATTGAAGTTAATTTATGCATAATTTCCACCTACCAGCTTATAAAAAAAAACTCAACGCTCATTCTTTCAAGCTATAAGGTAATGTTTTCTTTCTTGCAAAAGCAAGAAGAACTCAATCGTATTTTTTGGAATAAGAAGACATTTCATTTAGCTATTCTAAACAAAACTGTTGTACAACCTAAAGCTTTTCTATTACTTAGAGATCCAGAAGCAAGATTCATATCTTATTTTAAGGATAAATTTCGGAAATAACCTTTAATAATGATAAAATAAGGTCGCTTAGAACCACATAATTTACAGCAATGCCAACGCTTATGGTTAAACCATATTGGAGTGCCTTTAGAAGATATCAAATCATGTTGTTATGAGCTAATAGATACACCTGTTGATTCGGTAGTTGAGTGGCTTCCTAATGCTTACAAAAGAGACTCTCATACTCTTCCTCAGTTTTATTCTTTGTATGCTCAATGGCGTAATCTTCGGATTCGACTTAACGTAAAAAAATCATTCTTAATTGATAGAGATGAGGAGCTAGAGCAATTTGGAAAACTTACTGAAATAGACATATCTCGTAAAGTAAATTATACAGATGATGTGGTTGAGTCTGTCAAGCTTTCACCATCTTCTTCCATGATTTTACAGAAATTATATAAATGTGACTTTGAATTGATTAGTTCAAGAAAGTTTACCTAAAAATTAAGTTTTATCGTGACATATTCTATCAGCGTTATTATATGTACTCATAATCCTAAACGTTCCTACCTTGAGCGAGTACTTGAAGCTCTTAAGTCACAGAGTTTAGAACAGTCAAAATGGGAATTATTACTTATTGATAATGCCAGCGATCGAGTCCTTTCTGAGGAAATTGACTTAAATTGGCATTCCGAAGCACGACACATTCGAGAAAATAAACTAGGATTAACAGCCGCTCGTCTTCGTGGTTTTCGAGAAGCCAAAGCTGAGATTATAGTTTTTGCTGATGACGACAACGTGCTTGACTCAAACTATTTGAAGCACGCGCTAGAAATTTTTGAGCAACATCCCAAACTAGGGGCAATTGGTGGTAAATCACTACCTGAGTTTGAAGTCAATCCAGAACCTTGGTTTGCTAATGTTAATGCTCCCCTAGGAATACGAGATTTAGGTGATGAAAGTCAAATTTGCTATTGGGCACAAGCAACACAGTTAGAGAAACATTATCCACCATTCGCTCCCATAGGTGCTGGATTAGGAATCCGCAAACAAGCTGCTGAGGTTTACGCAAAGCGAATCACTGGAAATAGGACCAGGTTAGCATTCGGTCGTACAGGTAAGCAACTTATATCAGGAGAAGATAACGATATTGTTCTGACGCTACTTGAAGCAGGATGGGGAGTCGGATACTTCCCACAATTAAAGCTCACCCATATTATTTCTGCCAGACGTTTAACCAAAGAATATCTTGCTCGACTAAACTGCGCTTCATCACGTTCGTGGGTGCAGGTGTTAGGCGTACACGATATCCGCCTGTGGCCAAAAATTCCTAGTTGGACGGTGTTACCACGGCAAATCAAAGCCTTCTTTCGCTACCAAGCCTGGAAAGATCCGGCTTCTTATATTCGTTGGCAAGGAGCTTGTGGATTGTTAAAAGGTCAAGCAGAGTTACTTTAGAGCCATTATTATGATTGCTAATTCACAGCCAAACCGCTTACGGCAGTTAGCGAAAACATTGAACTTAGGAAAGCTGCTTTATAGAACCTACTATGCTCCCAAAGGCTTTCTGCAAAAGTGCCTACGCAGAGGAGCCATAAATATGGCGATCGATAACTGGTGCTGCCGACAAATGGAAGCAGCAGCTTATCGTCTGCCAACTATTAATGTTGATGACAGCAAAGAAACATTTGATATTTATTTTCTGAGCGGTCAAAAGTTCTGGTATCAAACCAGCTTTTGCGCTTATTCAATGGCACAAAATGCTAATATCAATCTACGTCCGGTGATTTACGACGATGGCACCCTAGCGCAGAAGTACACTCACCAAATTCGGCGGATTTTCCCCAATGCCAAAATTGTATCAATCGCAGAAATTGAAGAACAGTTAGAACGATACTTACCAGTTAGCCAGTTTCCCTACCTGCGGGAGCGTCGAGCTAACTATCCCAATATGCGAAAACTCACAGATATTCATTTGGGAACGCCAGGTTGGAAGTTAGTACTCGACTCTGATATGTTATTCTTTCGCACTCCCAGTTTCCTTTTAAATTGGCTGCAATCTTCTCAAAAGCCTTGTTGCATGATTGATACGGAAACCTCTTATGGCTATTCAGATGAATTAATGACTTCATTAACCAAGGCTAAGCTGCCCAAACTGGTTAATGTTGGAATTTGTGGAATCAATAGTAGTGCCATCGATTGGGAAGAACTAGAATTCTGGTGCAAAACTTTGATTGAGAAAGAAGGAACCCACTATTATCAAGAGCAGGCTCTCGTAGCGATGATGCTAGCCAATCAAGGTTGTGACAAAGCACCTGCTTCCGATTATATTGTTATGCCCGATCGCGATGAAGCGATTCAACCCGAAGCCGTATTACATCACTACGTTTCTGATTCTAAGCCCTGGTATTTCCGCTATGGCTGGAAACATATATTTTGAACTTAAACAGGAATGGCTGCAATTGTCACAAAACCCTGGTTGGTGCGTGACACGAAAATCTTATTATTACGTTAACAATCAAGCAAAGTGTCACAGCACCCTACAAGAAAATACTATTAGATATGTTACAAAAAAGAATTTCCAGAAAACTGAATGAATACAGGCATCGCTTGGATAACTGGATAGTAGATAGAAAATTGCTGCCAAGCCATGAAGATTATCAAAAATTTGTAATTGTTTGTAACATTAGAACTGGCTCAACGATGCTCTGCTCGTTACTTTCAAGCCACAGTCAAGTTCTATGTTTTTTTGAATTGTTCCATCGGCATAAGAAGTCTATTCCTTTTTCTGTTCCGGGATATCAAGCCAAATCTAATAATCTCAAAATTGTTAATTTACGGAATAACGATCCAGTCACTTTCCTTAATACAGAAATATATAAGCCACAGAAGAAAATGATTAAAGCAGTGGGATTTAAGCTGCTATACCCCCCGGGTAGAACAGATAATCGTTGGTGGAATTCTTCTGAGTACGATCGGTGCTGGAAAGATGTAGGTTATGAACCATCATGGAATACAGCAAAATCCGATCTATGGGCTTAGTTGAAAGAGAATACTGATATTGCAATTATTCATCTTAAGCGGCAGAATCTTTTGAAAAGTAAAGTTTCAGCTAAAACTGCTCAATCAAGTGGAAATTGGGGAATTGGAGCGACAGGAGGATTAGGTAAGCAGCAGCAAGCTATTCAATTTGAACTTGATTTCAATGAATGCCTTCAAGATTTTGAAGCACATCGTTCTATGGAGGACGAAACTGACGAATTCTTTAGTAATCATAAAAAATTGAACATCACTTATGAGAATTTAACAGAAGACACTACAAATACACTAAATAGAGTCCAAAGTTTTCTTGGTTTAGAAACTCAATCTTTAGTTACTCAAACTAAGAAGCAAGTTGTTCAACCAATGACTGATTTAATCATCAATTATCATCAACTCAAAGCAAAATTTTCTAACACTGTTTGGAAGGAGTGTTTTGAAGAATAGTAGTGAATTGCATTAGTTTCGCAGGATTGTAGAGACGCGATATATCGCGTCTCTAGAGGATTTCGGGGATGACCTAACCATTCATAATTAATGAAAAGGACTACTAGTTTGTTTGATATCCTGCACTGCAATTATCAAAATTGACGAGAAAATCCAAGGTGCCTTTAAACGGAGAGTTATCAAAGCTTAATACTTTACTTTGATTCACTTTTCACAAAGTGTTTAGGCTGAGGATAGTACTATTTATACTTTTTCAATTGAGTAATTTTGAGTCAATCTTATGAAACCGTTAGTATCAATTCTTATTCCTATATATAACGCCCAAACATGGCTTTGTGAAACGATCGAGTCTGCTAAGAGGCAAACATGGAAGAACATTGAAATTATCCTTGTAGATGACGGTTCTAAAGATAATAGTTTAGCGATTGCCCAACAATTTGAAGCCCATAATGTTAAAGTTATTAGTCAAGAGAATAAAGGAGCTAGTGCTGCAAGAAATCGAGCTTTAAAAGAAGCACAAGGAGATTTTATACAGTATCTAGATGCTGACGATTTATTAGCACCAGATAAAATCGAACGCCAAATTCAGTTCTTGGGGCAGCATGATTTTGGTTATGTCGCCGCAGGAGAATGGGCAAGATTTTATCACTCACCTTCTGAGGCTAAATTTATTCCCCAATCACTTTGGGCTGATATGTCACCCGTTGATTGGTTGGTTGAGGCATGGGAAAATCATTGGATGATGCATCCTGCTGCTTGGCTTGTTCCTCGTACTATTGTAGAACAAGTAGGTAGTTGGGACGAAAGACTATCTTTGAATGATGATGGTGAATACTTCTGCCGAGTCATTCTTGCAAGCATTGGTGTAAAATTCTGCTGGGGAGCCAGAGCCTATTATAGATCGGGCAATAGTGGTAGTTTGAGTGCCTCAAAGTCTTACTCAGCTTGGAAATCAGCATTCCGTTCTCTTGAGTTAGGTACAAACAATCTATTGGCGAGAGAAAATAGTCAAAGGACTCGTCATGTATGTGCGACAGTTTTTCAACGCTTTGTTTATGAAGTATATCCAGATGCGCCCGATTTGCAAAAAGCAGCAAAAGCTAAAGTTGAACAATTTGGTGGATCTGATTTGAAACCCTCTGGAGGACCAACATTTCAACTGCTCGCTAGTGTGCTGGGGTGGCAACGAGCAAAGCAAGTTCAACAATTAGGCTATAAATACGGATACAGAAAGGCTGCATTGGGATGGAGACTTTTTAAGTTTCAAGAGAGACTCAAATATACCTCCGAAATATGAAAAACCGAAATACTTACAGAATGTTATCTTAAAATTTACATTACTCATGCCGCTACCTAACTTTTTGATCGTCGGCACACCTAAGGCAGGTACGACAGCAATTTACAATTACTTGAATCAACACCCACAAATTTATTTACCTTCTTTTAAAGAACCTCATTTCTTTTCCTTCGAGGGGGAGTCAAAGCCCCATTGGGGAATTAATACTCTAGAGGAATATAGCCAACTTTTTGAAGGCGTTAGCCATGAGAAAGCAATTGGTGAAGCATCTACTTGGTACCTTTATAGCCAGACTGCTGCTCAAAGAATTAAACATCATATTCCAGATGTGAAATTAATTGCAATACTCCGTAATCCAGTAGATAGGGCTTACTCGAGTTGGGGATTCAGAGTTCAATCAAGTTGGGAACCCATTACTGACTTCAAAAAAGCAATTGAAGCTCAAAGAACAAAAAATCGTAGCGGGTGGGATTTCGATTATTTAAACGTTGGTTTTTATTACATTCAGCTAAAACGTTACTTCGATCTGTTTTCGAGAGATCAAATTAGAGTGTATCTTTATGAAGACTTTAAGAAGGATGCTATGGCTGTTATTCAGGATATTTTTGCTTTTATTAATGTGGAAGATTCCTTCAAACCAAATATATCGGTTCAGCATAATGTAACAAAAATGACTACAAATCAATGGCTGAATAAATTTTTATCTCGACAAAGCGGTGTAAAATCTCTTGTTAAAGAACTTGTTCCTTCTGTAATTAAAGAGCAACTATCTACACAAGTGAGAACGGCAAACCAATTTAAGTTACCTCCGTTGTCTTCTGTGGTAAGACAGGAAATACTTGAGATGTATAAAGATGACATTTCTAATCTAGAGAAGTTGCTTGAGCGAGATCTTTCAACCTGGCTCTAAATTTATATTTGAATTACAATGGCGAAAATCCTAATTTTAATCATCGGACATCTTTGTAACGCACCTCGTCCCCAAAAAGAAGCTGAAATATTAGCCAGCGCAGGCCATGATGTTAAAGTGCAGGGCTTCTGGTTCGATCCTGAGTTTGTAAAGCGCGATCGCGCACTCACCCAAAACAAAAAATGGAAGTTTGCCCCTATCCTGGATTTCCAACCTCAGCACCGTTTCAACAACTTACAAATTCGCCTCCAAGCGCGCATTGCCAAAGAACGCTATCAACGCTTCAAAACTTTTTCGCCTGAATTACTTGGATATAATGCAAGAGCAATGCTCAAAGCCGCTCTTCAAGCGCGTGCTGACTTAACTATCGTACATTCTGAAGCTGGACTCTGGGTTGGTAATCAACTTCTCAATGAAGGTTTTAGAATCGGTGTAGATTTTGAAGATTGGTTCTCAGAAGATTTACTCCCAGAAGCTCGTCTAACAAGACCTATTTCTCAACTTAAAAAACTAGAAGCTCGACTTATTCGTGAATGTCAATATTGCTTGACTACATCTAATGTAATGGCAGAGGCAATGACTAAAGCATACCAAGCACGGAAACCAACAGTTATTTATAATAGTTTTCCTTGGGCAGAACGAAAGCTAATTGATGGGCAGATACGCGATCGCCAAAACCTAAAACTACCTTCTATCCATTGGTTTTCCCAAACTATAGGGCCAGGGAGAGGGTTAGAAACTCTCTTTGAGGCTTTATCTTATCTGAAAAAACCAGTGGAAATTCATCTACGAGGAAACTATCCTCAAAGCTATCGTGAATGGATGGAAACCTTGATACCAAATGAGGAGTGGCGTAGCTATATATTTATTCACCCTACAGTTCCCAATTCAGAGCTGTTATCACGCATTGCTGAACACGATATTGGTTTGGGCTTGGAAACTAGCAAGATTACAAGCCGTGACTTTACTGTAACTAACAAGTTCTTCCAATACCTACAAGGTGGTTTAGCTATAATTGCCACTAATACCAGTGGTCAGCGAGAGATATTTTCTCAATATCCTGCTATTGGTTGTTTAATTCCTAACAAGAATCCGGTAGCCCTAGCCCAGGCACTAAAGGATTTGATCGCTAATCCTGAAAAGCTCGCAGCGGCAAAGGCAGCTTCTTTGCAAGCAGCCAAGGAAAAGTTTAGTTGGGAACATCAGGCACAGAAAATTTTGATCAGTGCTAAAAAAGCCATGATTTAAACAATTGGGATACTTTCATTACAGATGGATTTATTGTTGATTATTAAATGTAAATAATTAATTAAAAAGGAATACTATGAACTGGAGATATTTAGTTGGAAAATCTTTTTCGGAATTACGTCATTGTCTCTTTTCTTCTCAAATAATGCCTTTAACAAGAGTCGTTCCTGTAGGCATTAGTTATCCTTATGATATCAAAAGATTTTTGAAAGGAAATCAAGTACAAACTATTTTTGATGTTGGTGCAAATATTGGTCAAACCAGCCTATTTTTAAATCGCTATTTTCCTCAAGCTGATATATATGCTTTCGAGCCAGTTAAAGTAACATATGAAACATTTAAAAATAATACAGTAAATATCAATAAAATCAAAGCATATAATTATGCTTTGGGTTTTGAGGAAACTCAGAAAATAATTCGTCTCAGAGATAATACTGAACTTAATACTTTAGTTGTTAGTTCAGGAATTAAATAATTCAATAACTCGCTATTGTCGCTGTGCAAGATATGAGTTAGCGGCGTTGCAATTAAAACAATTCTTAAACACCTTTCTTGAATGTTTTTACATAGAGGATTACTAGTATGGATACTATCTCTTTGCCAATGACTCTAACTTGGCTACAAACTCTAGATTTTCAACATAAGTTAGGAATATGCGAACGTATATTTGGTAGAGGACTTGCTTGTGAGGGAATTTGCTGGACACAGACTGGAGCGGGAATTCCTTGGAAACTTGATTTAACTAATCCAACCCATCGCTGGATTGTTTATGGTAAGTACGAAGGTGCCTCATTTATTAACTGGGCAAAGAAATTTCTCTCAGCAAATGGAATTGTTGTAGATTCAGGAGCTAACATAGGTCAAATGTTGATGTATTTGGCTCAATGGGTTCCTAAAGGTACAGTTTTTGCTTTTGAACCAGGTACAGAAGCAGGTAACTGGCTAGAAGAATGTTTATCAGTTCACTCAAACCTTCCTGTAGAGATTATTCGAGCAGGACTTGGTGCATCTCCATCTCAGTTGTATCTCAATCACGTTGGAGCAAGCTGTCGTCATGGTGCTTGGAGTCAAATCTCTGAAACGGAAGGAGAAGCCATTCGTATTGTACGATTAGCAGATGAGCTGGCTGCTAGATCAATTAGTGCTGTAGACTTGTGGAAATTAGACGTAGAAGGTTACGAAGTTCCAGCTTTGCAAGGAGCAGAAGAACTTTTAAGGAAACAGGACATCAAAGCCATCTACGCAGAATTAGCTAACGAAAACGGTCAAAAAATTCGAGAATACTTAGCTGAGTTTGGATACTACTGTCATTTCCTCACTCCTCAAGGTAAACCTTATAAGATTTCTCAACTTCCAGATCGTTCTAATGGATTGTTCTTACCTGAATAAATTTACAATCTAGCTATTACAGAGAAAATATAAAAGTGCAGCGAGTTCTAATTATCAGTCCCCACTTTCCACCAATTAATGCTGCGGATCATCAGCGAGTTCGGATGTCTTTACCCTACTTTGCAGAATTTGGTTGGCAACCCCATGTGCTTGCTGTTAAATCAGAATGTATTGAAGGAGGCGTTGAAGATCCCCTTCTGACAAAAACGTTTCCTGGCAATATTCCCGTAACTTATACAAAAGCATTACCTGTTGAATATACTCGACGCATTGGCTTGGGAAGTTTGGGGCTGAGAAGTTTTCCTTACATTCAAAGAGCAGGCGATCGCCTTTTAGCGCAGCAAAAATTTGACCTTGTTTACTTTTCAACCACAGTATTTAATACTACGGTTCTTGGTCTTAAATGGTACCGTAAGTATGGCATTCCTTACGTTTTGGATTTTCAAGATCCTTGGCTGAGCGATTATTACAAAGAATCAGGCACGGTTCCTCCGGGGGGACACTTTAAGTATGGTTTTGCTCAATTACAAGCACGATTGCTCGAACCAAAAGCTTTAAGTAAAGTCAGTCATATAATTAGTGTTTCGCCAAAATATCCACAAATCTTACAGCAGCGATATCCCCACCTAAACCCAGAACAATTTACAGTTTTACCATTTGGCGCACCGCAAGCAGATTTTGAGCAGCTAAGTGGACTCAATGTTCAACAAAATATTTTTGAACCAAAAGATGGTAAACGCCACTGGGTTTACGTAGGTAGAGGCGGAGATGATATGGCTTTGGCGCTGCGGACTTTGTTTCTAGGTATTCAATGTCACCGCCGCCAAAATCCCGAACTTTGGCAATCAATTCAGCTACATTTCGTAGGTACCAGCTATGCTCCCAAAGAATTAGCCATCAAAACAGTAGAACCCATTGCCGAAGAGTTTGGAATTGCAGATTTAGTTACAGAGCATACAAATCGCATTCCTTACTTCGAGGCGCTACAGGTTCTTGCTCAGAGCAATGCTATTTTAATAATTGGCTCAAATGATTCTAGCTATACTGCTTCCAAACTTTATCCATGTGTTCTAGCACGCAAGCCCATCTTTGCTATTTTTCACCATCAAAGTTCTGTAGTTGATATCTTAAATCGTACCCAAGCAGGTAAAGCTGTCACTTTTACATCAAACAGTCAACCGAAAGATTTGCTCGCTGAGGTAACTGCCAGACTTAACTGGTTAATCTCTATACCAAATGGATTTGAACCAAAAACGAATTGGTCGGCATTTGAACCTTATACAGCAAGAAAAATGACTAGAGAACAGTGCAAGATTTTTGACAAGTGTGTACCCACTAATAATAAAAGTAGTTAGCTATGACTTTTCTAATTTTTAATTTTATCCTGCGGACACACTAAGTTAATGGATTTTGGATTTTGAATTTTAGATTAAATAATTGAGATCCATTCACCAAGCCTTAAATGCTGAACACAAAACGAGTTATTTTTTTGCTTACCCAATTTGTTTACAGCAATTGCAACGCTGGCTTTCAAGCAAGAAATAATCTCAAATTGCCGCGAACTCTTCTTTCAAGAGGACAATCCAAAATCTAAAATGTAAAATCTAAAATCGAATGACCTATTATTTCCCACCTTCTAAAGTGCCATTAGCCTCCTTACCAAATTTAGCACGTCGGCAAAGGCGACAACTGATGAAGGTATTTTGGTTTATTGCTTTAGGACTATTTATATTTGAGTTCTTCTTAGCCCAAACAGATTCGCTGGTAACAAACTTTGCAGCTATCTTAGTTACGGGTGCAGCCCTCTTACCTGGTTATCTTTGGTGTTCGGGTAGAGCATTGGGAATGCCAATTTTTCCTTTGTTTGGCTTGACATATATTTGGACTTATGGGTTACCTTTGGTAGCTGAGCATCCCAGAGTTTTAACTTATTCTCCCCAAAGTCATTTATTTGCTAGCGTTACTGTTGCTGGGTTTTTAGGCTTAGGAACCACTATTTGGTTTCGATTTGTCAAATCTCCTCCTCCTTTACCCAAATCCTATCGTGCTTTAAGCCCTCAGAAGGGCGATTCATTTTTCATATCAATACTGGTAATTGGTGTTTTATTTAATATTGCAAACACAGGAGGCTGGCTGTTACTATTTCTCAAAGGAGGTGTCTTTACTGCTTTTCGTGCAGCAATTTTAGGACTTACAGCTTTAACCAGCTTCGTACTTGCTTACAAATTTGGTAATCAAGAATTGTCAAAAAACAAATCTCGATTATTTTTAACTTTGCTAGTCTCTTACATGGTAACGAGTACGGTGGGGTTACTACTAGTAGGTGCTGCTTCTACTTTTTTAACTGCTACAGTAGGTTTTATTTTTGGACGACAAAAAATACCTACTTTGCCCATTGTAATTGTTCTGATTTGTCTTTCTTTTTTACACTATGGCAAAGCAGAAATGCGTTCTAAATACTGGTTTAAAAAACAGCATCACTTTGTTCAACCTTGGCAATATCCTGCTTGGTATGGTGAATGGATCGGATATACCTGGGATTATTTGGATAAAGAAGATGATGTATCGACATCACCGGAAAAAGAAAAACAATCTTTTTTAGAGCGTTCTAGCATTATTCACTTACTACTTTTTGCTCAAGATCAAACACCGACATCAGTTCCTTATCTTTATGGTGAAACTTATGCGATACTACCGGAACTGCTAATTCCTCGTATATTTAATCCCAATAAAATTCGCAGTCACGAAGGAACCTATATTTTAAATATTCATTACGGATTGCAAACTCGTGAAGAAGCTTTTAGAACTACTATTGGCTGGGGGTTACTAGCAGAATCTTACGCCAATTTCGGTGAATTTGGCTGTGCGGGGTTAGCAATTGTTTTGGGAACAATTTACGGAAAAGTCACTCGCTGGAGCATCAATGCACCAATTCTATCTGCCCAGTCTTTGTTTACGGTACTTTTATTAACATTTTCCTTTCAGACCGAATGGTCTGCTGGTGTATATATCGGTGCTTTGTCTCAATCTGGCACGGTACTTGTTGGAATTGTAGTAGTTTTAATGGAAAACTTTAGGTTACCAAATTTCCAAGCTTATAAAACATTGAATTAAACATTTAACTAAAACAAACGACGATAATTAAAAATTTAAAATTGTCTTTACCTTTTCTTTTATAGTCGTTCCAATTAATGTCCGTAGTGGGTGTTATTGAACGAAATATGAATTGGGAATTTCACATTATATGAGACGTAGCACTGCTACATCTCTACATAGATTTCGTTTTTGCTACACAATGTAAACAGATATAATTCATTGTTTAATTCAGCAACCCCTCGTAGTTCGAGCATCTTGCTCGCTAGTGTCAAGCAAGATGCTTGTACTACTACTTATTTTTTGAGCATGAATGACTATAAAATACGACAATCCAAAATCAAAAATTCAATTAACAATCTCGTAAACCTTAAAAATTAAACACTTAAAAATAAAATTTGAAGTCAATGATTTTATGGAAAAATTAGCTATTATTATTTCTCATCCCATCCAATACTACGCACCTTGGTTTAGATATTTGGCTGAGACTGGGGGATTATCTATTAAAGTTTTTTATTTGTGGAACTTTGGTGTCACCAAGCAGATTGATGCTGGTTTTAAACAAGCGTTTCAATGGGATATTCCCTTGCTAAGTGGATATGATTATGAATTTGTACCTAATGTCAGTTCCAAACCTGGTACTAATCACTTTTGGGGTTTACAAAATCCATCTTTAATATCACGAGTGAGGGAATATAATCCCAATGCCGTGCTATTGATGAATTACAATTATGCTAGCCTTTACAATTTTCTCTGGAAGTGGAATACTCGAAAAGCACCCCTACTATTCCGGGGGGATTCTCATCGTCTGATATCAGCAAGAGGAATTAAAACATGGGCGAAAAAAGAGTTTATCACCCAAATTTATCGCCGCTTTGCAGCTTGTCTTTATGTCGGTAAAGCTAACTATGAATACTTTCGATATCATGGGGTAAAATCTGAAAATTTATTTTTATCACCTCATGCTGTAGATAATAATCGTTTCTTTTCTCAAGCAGAAAACGCAAATCAACAAGCTATTGTATGGAAACAGGAATTGGGGATTCCCCAAAACCATGCAGTGATTTTGTTTGCGGGAAAATTTGAAAGTATAAAACGTCCTATAGATTTATTAAAGGCATTTATACAAGCAAATCGTTCTGAGGTTTCTCTGCTGTTCGTAGGAGCAGGTTCTTTAGAAGATGATTTGAAATCACAAGCATTGAATCATCCCAATATTTACTTTGCACCTTTCCAAAATCAAAGTTTAATGCCCCGAACTTATGCAGTTGCTGATTTGATAGTTTTGCCAAGTCGCAGCGAAACTTGGGGATTGGCTATTAATGAAGCAATGTGTTTAAAACGCGCAGTTATCGTTAGTTCTCATGTAGGTTGCGCTCAAGATTTAGTACATCCGGGAAAAAATGGTTTGATTTTTCCTGCGGATAATATAAATGCACTAGCTCAAAGTTTAAAGGAAGCATTATCTGACAGAAAACGCTTACAAAAATGGGGAGAGGAAAGTCTTAAAATTATATCAAAATATAGCTATTCTCAAGTAACAGATGGATTATTACTTGCTTTAAATAATATTTGAATTATAATGATATGAAATTTCACTTATGGTTACCTAATATATTCGGATATAAAGGTGGTATCCAAGTTTATTCAGCTTTTTTATTAAAAGCAATACAAAATATTTATCGCCAAAGTCAGTATGATATTTTCCTCAAACACGATGTAAATACTTCATCTGATATTCCCTACTTACCTCATACTCACTTTCACTTTGCTGGAGCTTCTCCATTAAAGATTCGCACTCCTATTTTTGTTTCTCAAATTATTACTCAAGGTTTTCTACAACGCCCTGATTTAATCATTTCAACCCACTTAAATTTTACAGTTGCGGCTTACTGGTTAAAACTTTTTACTGGTATTCCTTACTGGACAATAGCTCATGGAATAGATGCTTGGAATATCACAAATCCAGCTTTGAAAAATGCTTTACATCATACGGATTTAATTTTAGCTGTTAGCGATTACACAAGAGAACGCATGATTAAAGAGCAAAAGCTCGATCCTAGCAAAATAGTTATTTTACCCAACACATTTGATGCCAATCGTTTTAAAATAGCGCCCAAGCCTGACTATTTACTAAAGCAATATCAACTCAAGCCTGAACAACCTGTAATATTAACAGTTGCGAGACTTACAGACGTTGAGCGTTACAAAGGATATGACCAAGTTCTCAGAGCAATTCCTCAAATTCGTCAAACTATTCCTGATATTCACTACATAATTGTTGGCAAGGGGAGTGATAGAAAAAGAGTTGAGCAGATTATTCTAGAACTAGAGTTACAAGATTGTGTTACTTTAGCAGGGTTTGTCCCAGATGAGCAGCTTTGCGATTACTATAATTTATGCGATGTGTTTGCTATGCCTAGTAAACGAGAAGGATTTGGTATTGTTTACTTAGAAGCACTAGCTTGTGGTAAACCTGTATTAAGTGGCAATCAAGATGGGGCAGTTGATGCGCTTTGTCATGGTGAATTGGGTGCGTTGATTAATCCCGATGACATAAAAGAAATTGCACAGACATTAATACAAATTTTACAGGGTAGTTATCCAAATCCTTTAGTGTATCAACCAGAAGCTCTGCGACAAAAGACGATTGAAACCTTTGGCTTTGAAAGCTTTAAGCAGACTCTTACTAATTATATAGAAGAACGGGTTTGCCAATCATAAAAATGAAAATCCTTCATGTAATTCCCTCAGTTGGATCGGTGCGGGGAGGTCCAAGTCATGCTGTTATCGCAATGGTCAAAGCACTGAGCCAGCATGGGATTGACGCAGAAATTGCAACAACTAATGATAACGGTTGCGATTTATTAGATGTTCCACTTCAACAACGCATCAAATACCCTTTCAATGTCGCAGATGATGCATCCGTTCCTATCTGGTTTTTCCCTCGTTTTTCGCCTAAAAGTCATGGAATTCGAGAGTTTGCCTTTTCTAGCTCATTCACAACCTGGCTTACGAAATCAATTTCAAATTATGATTTGCTGCATATCCATGCCATTTTCTCTTATGCTTCTACCGCAACAATGGCGATCGCTCGCTGGAAAAAAGTACCTTATATAGTTCGTCCTTTAGGACAATTATGTGAATGGTCGCTTCAACAAAGCGCTCGTAAAAAACAAATTTACCTCAACTTAATAGAACGTGCCAACCTCAACCATTCCCAAACACTTCACCTCACCTCTTTACAAGAGCAGCAAGAAGTGTCGGCTTTAAATCTAAACACCCCAACCTTTGTCCTTCCCCACGGACTTTCTGTTCCTCCAACTATTCCAGATGCTCGTCAGCGATTGCGAGAACATCTTAAACTACCAGCTTCGGAACCGATAATTTTATTTTTATCTCGTCTGCATCATAAAAAAGGGCTAGATTATCTCATCCCGGCTTTAAGCAAACTCACTGATCGCCGCTTTACTTTTGTTTTAGCAGGTAGTGGTTCTCCTGAATACGAAGCAGAAATTAAATCGCTACTGGAAACAAACAACATTCGTAACCGTACTCATATTGCTGGATTCGTTCAAGGAGAAATCAAAGAATTATTAATTCAAGGTTCAGACTTATTTGCTCTTACTTCCCATTCCGAAAACTTCGGAGTTGCAGTACTAGAGGCATTAGCGGCAAGTTTACCCGTTCTCGTTACACCTGGTGTTGCTTTAGCTTCTGTTGTTAAAGAATACAAATTAGGTTATGTCACAGAACTAGATGTATCTGCTATTGCATCTACGATTGAAAACTATTTTACCAATCCTCAACAAGCGAAAGGAATGGGCGTTCGCGCTCGTCAACTTATCTTTGAACAATACACCTGGGATTCCATAGCCAAAAAACTGATTCAAGTATATAGAGCTATCATCCTAAATAAACCTATTTCTACTTTTAATTAAGATAACATTTGGAGTAATTCAGAGCATGACTTCGATTTCTCAAAAATACGATTATTCTTATCAAAATAGCAACCTCAGACATTATCATGCCTATTTGATAAAACCTCTGATGGAAATAGACATCTCCGGAATATAAATAAAATCTGGTAAAATAAAATTCAATCAGCCTTTATAAAGGTTAATAATATGAATTTAATACCAGGGTATATCGAAAAACATCCGCAAGAAGCACAGCGATTAGTTGGTCTAAATTACGACCAATTAAAACAGTTAATAAAGCAAGCGATGCGGAAGCCGCTGCTACGCGATCGCCATGCACACAGAGGCCGAGTCAGAAGCAGAATTTAAAAAAACAAGAATTATCAAAAAAGGGGGTGGTCGTAAGAGAAAATTATCACTTGAGGAACAAATATTATTGACTCTGATATATTTACGACAATTTACAACATTTCAGTTACTTGGTATTCAATTTGGTGTGAGTGAAACAACAGCGAATGATACATTTAATTATTGGTTTCCACTTTTAGGTGAAATTCTACCACCAAGCCTCATTGAACAGGTAAAAAAAACGAATCTGAATACGAGGTTGTTAAAGAACTTTTAACGGAATTTGAATTAATAGTTGATAGCTATGAGCAGCCTATAGAAAGACCTGGAGAATATCAATAACAGAAAAAATATTACTCAGGTAAAAAGAAAAAACATACCTTTAAAAATCAATTAATTGTTTTACCAGATGGTAAACATATTGTTGATGTTGTAGCAGGTAAACCAGGACCGAAAAGTGACGTAAAATTATACCGTGAATCCCGAAAATGGTTTGACTCAAGTCAAAAATTTAATGGAGATAAAGCGATATGTTGGAGAATAATTAATTAAAACTCCTTATAAGAAACCGAAAAAACAAGAATTAACTCCAGAACAAAAAGAAAGAAATAAAGCATTAGCTTCGGAACGCATTTTTGTTGAACATTTAATTCGTTTGGTAAAAATATTTCGAGTTGCTCAAGAAAGATTTAGATTAAAATAGAATAAATATGAACAGATAATTATGACAATTTGTGGACTCGTTAGATTACGAATAGGCACATTTATTTTATGACTATAAATCACTAAATATTCTAAGAGTAAATTGATTTAAATATATACTAAATTTTGGCTAGTTATTAATAGTAAGCATCTCAAAGCCTTATTCTTGCGTATAAAATAACTAGCTTCGCAATTTGGCGAGCACGGCTCAGCCGACACCCTTCGGGTGTATCGCAGTTCAAAAGGTCCTTATAGTAGGGCTTTGGTTGTTTTCGGAGATGTCTAATGATAAATGAAACTGTATTACCCCACAATAATCAAAAACCTCGGTTGGTGCGTGACACGAAAAGCGGTATTTTTCGTTTACCATCAATCGATGTGTCACGTGCCCCTACGAGCAAAATATGCCAGTTGCTGCCATTCCTAAAGTAATCGAACACTTATTTTCCAAAGAATTGGTAAGAGCAGCCAAAAAAGTCCTCAAGCCAAATGGACGTTTAATTATTACCACTCCTTATCATGGCTATCTTAAAAATCTCAGCCCGCTATTACAGGAAAAATCGATAAACATTTCACTGCTCTTTGGCATGGGGGACATATAAAGTTTTGATCTGTAAAAACTTTAAACACTTTACTAGAATCAGAAAACTATACGGATATAAATTTTAAGTTTGCAGGTCGATATCCCTATTTATGCAAAACAATGTTGTGTTCTAGCACATTTATTCGATCTTAATAAACCATTATGATTTTTTCCAAATGCTAATAGAAAAAATTACCCCACTTATTCTCACTTACAACGAAGCGCCTAATATTGAGCGTAGCCTCCAACATCTTACCTGGGCAAAGATAATTGTTGTAATTGATAGTTACAGTACAGATGAAACTTTAGATATTTTATATTCAAATCCTCAAGTACAAGTTTTTCAAAGAAAGTTTGATTCCTTTGCTGGTCAGTGTAATTATGGATTAGAAAAAATAGCATCTGAATGGGTACTATCACTTGATGCTGATTATATTTTAACCCTGGAGCTAGTTAATGAATTAAAAGCTTTGCAGACGGAACCCGATGTAAACAGCTATAGTGTTCGATTCAAGTATTGCGTGTTTGGAAAACCTCTACGTGGTACTTTACTCCCACCTCGAAAAGTACTTTACAAAAGAGAAAAAGCAACTTATGAAGATGATGGTCATGCACATCGAGTTAATGTTAAGGGCAAATCAGCAACACTTTCTTCCTACATTCATCATGATGATCGCAAACCCTTAAGTCGTTGGCTATGGGCGCAAGATCGTTACATGATAGTTGAGGTTCAAAAACTTACTCAGACCCCAGATAATGAAATTAGCTTAGGTGACAAAATTCGCAAACAAAAAATCCTTGCTCCTTTTATTATTCTGTTTTACTGTCTTATTCTCAAGGGTGGAATTCTTGACGGTTGGTATGGTTGGTATTACGCATTTCAAAGGATGTTGGCGGAAACTCTTTTATCTATTAGATTGATTGAATTTGAAAAACTATAGAAACAGGAAGTATAAACTTTAGATATTGTGAAATTATTAGGACTTGCGCTTTCATATAGAACCCATTTGGTATCTTTACCTTCTCCGGTATAATAATCCAAGATAGTGGTTATCAAATACAAATTTATTCAATAGAAGTGCGATCGCCCTGCACTACTCACAGGTTGTGGAAGGTGCTTCGCACCTTTCACAACCTGAACAAACTTTTATAGAATGGGCTATTCAAGCAATTTAACAGATAAAGAGTGGGAAATAATTGAACCTCTCTTACCTAAAAAGAAAAGAACCAAACCTCCAACATGGAGTAAGCGAGAAATCTTAAATGGAGTTTTGTATCAGCTTAGAAATGGTTGCAACTGGTGTGATTTACCTAGAGACTTACCCCCCTATTCAACTGTTTTTTGGCATTACAAGCAGTGGCGGAGAGAAGGGATAATAGAGAGTATCCGAGATGCTTTGCATGGGCAAGTGCGCCAACAGGTTAAAAAAAAGCGAAGTGGACAACCTTGATTATCATTGACTCACAAGCTGTAAAAAATACTTGCAATGCAAGTAAGGAGTCTAAAGGATTCTGTTTCTACAAATCTACAAACGGAATTAAAAGACATTTAGCGGTGGATACTTTGGGGTTTCCTTTTTTTACCCATTGCACCAAAGCTTCAGTGTCCGATGATTGGGGATTAATTGAAATGTTGTCAGATAATATTGATTATTTCAAATCCAAACCAGTCAACATTCCTAAAATCACAATCCTGCTTGACAACGGATATCATCCTGAAAAATTGCACGAAGAGTTGAAAAAAATTTATCCTCAAATAATGACAAAAATTAGGTTTAAGCTTTCGCCAAAACCATCTAAAATCCAAAAAGAAAAAGAAGGAAAAATAGGTTTTGTTCCAGTCAAAGCAAGATGGGTTATTGAAAGAACCAACTCTTGGATGGAAAGATGTAAAAGCTTGGTCAAAAACTTTGAAAGAACTCTTGAACACTCTAACACTAAGATTAATCTTTGTTTTGTCCGATTGATGCTTAAAAGACTCGCAACTGGTTAAATAGATCCCAAATGGGTTCTATAACCATAAATTAAGTAATAAAAATGAAACAGGACTTACGCACTCGCCAGGATTTTCCAACCTTTAGGATTGCTTTGTTACGTTGCTTTGGACTATAGTTTCGTCACCCCCTGCGTAAATCCAATAAAAGTTAGAATTATTAGGCTGCGTAGGTAGGCTTAGTTTGTATAGCCTCATCCTTACAGGGTGTAGGTACAAGATATTAATCAACAGACTATAGAAAAATAACCAGCACCGCTGCTGATGTCACCAAGCCAAGCAAAATTGGCTATCAGCAGCAAGTCTTTTTATACTTATTTTTATACCAAGAAATAATATTTTTTCCAGGTTTCGCAGTAGGCTCTGACAAAGCACTTCAACCCGAAGTCATTCTTACTAATAATGTGTAGGTTCAGAACGAGAGAAACTGGTAACAATACTCAGGTTTACCTTTTTGGGGAATATTTAAGTTTTCACAAAAATCATATCCAAGCCGATCGGATTTTCCATGCTGCTGGTAGTAACGTAGAACGAGTATACCTTGATTACCATATTGCTAATACTATGGCTAATTTTACTTTTTCATTATAAAGATAAATAGGTAAAAATAATTACTTTAAAATAAGGGGTAATTATTTTTTTTACATCTCCCTTAATTCCCGCTTCAAAAATAAAGATTATGTATCTAAATAGGGCTTTAAGTAGTTCAATAAACTATGAATATTTATACTCCTGTGCTATTTTTAGAATCTCCCTTAATATCCGGATTTTTGAAATTGCATAAAGTATAATTAATATCTTTATAAAAAATTTGATACGTGATTATACTAATTAAAGTTGAACAAATAAAGTTCATTTTTTTACTAAAAATATAACCCTAGAGAGGTCATATGGCTTTTTTTGACGGAACAAATGATAACGATAGTCTAATTGGCTCGAATGACGCCGATATCCTCAATGGCAGAAACGGTGACGATGTTCTGCGCGGTGGTGCTGGCAATGATACTCTTACAGGAAATGCTGGCAATGATAACTTATTTGGTGATGCAGGAGATGATCGCGTAGTGGGTTCTAACGGTAACGATTCCCTTCACGGGAATGCAGGACAAGATACCGTTTTAGGAAGTAATGGTAATGATGCGTTATTTGGTGAAGCAGGAGATGATAGGCTCACGGGTGGTAACGGTAACGATTACATGAAAGGCGGTGGTGATAACGATACCCTAAACGGTGGATTGGGTGACGATTTTATGCTCGGCGGTGACGGAGACGATAGTTTAACTGGTGCAGGAGGAAACGATTTCCTAAACGGTAATGATGGTGATGATTTCATCAATGGCGATACTGAGAACGATACCCTTCAAGGTGGCAACGGTCAAGATAGTCTTGTAGGAGGTGATGGCGACGATCAGTTAGCTGGTCAGGCAGGAAATGATAACCTAATTGGTGAAGATGGAAATGATACCCTAATAGGCGGTGATGGTGCAGATACCCTAATTGGTGATGCAGGAAATGATATCCTAGATGGCGGAAATGGTGAAGATATCCTAAATGGTGGAACAGGAAATGATGTCCTAAGTAGTGGAATAGGAAATGATATCTTAATTGGTGGAACAGGAGATGATATCTTAAGAGGCAATGATGGTGAAGACTTCCTACGTGGTAGTGAAGGAAATGATACCTTAATTGGCAATAATGGTGAAGATACCCTACGCGGTGGTGTAGAAAACGATATCTTAAGAGGTGGAACAGGAAATGACCGCTTATTTGGCGATGCCGGTAACGATACTTTATTTGGCGGTGAGGATGATGATATCTTAGTTGGCGGTGACGATAACGATACTCTTACAGGAGGAAATGGTGCTGATAGATTCAGATTCGATTCCTTAGGTGACGGCGGAGTTGATACCATCACTGATTTTGATGTGCAAAACGATCTGATTTTAATTTCCACAAATATTCTTCAATTACCTACTACCGCCTTAGATGCTTCACGGTTCACTATTGGTGTAAGTGCTTCAGACAGCAGCGATCGCATTATCTATAATCAATCTACTGGCGATTTATTTATTGATTTTGATGGTATTGGCAGTACACAACAGGAGCAGTTTGCTAGTTTAAATAGCGGACTAAATCTAACAGCTAGCAACTTTAGAATTGTCTAATCTATATAAGTAGAAGCTTGTGTTAACTCGAGGGACTTTATCTCTCAAAGAAAATTAAAGTCCTTAACAGCGGTAAAATTTCTCGCGGCTTAATAGCTCTCCTAAAAAAGGGGGGCTTTATTAGTACCTGATTGTATAAACATCCCAAATATCCAAAAATTTCACGATATTGAATTTACTACAAAAGTAAGCAGTCAGTGCTACTAATACAGTGCTGACTCTCCATACTAATGATTACGATCAAAAAATTGGATATTTTATTTTTTGGTAGTAGTTTGTCCCATTAATCTTGATAGCATTTCCCCAGTCCTATCATAGGACTTTTACTATTAGATGGGAAATGTAATTACCCGGCTGGCTTTAATTAAAATAATGATGGTAATAATTAACAGGACTTACAACAAGGTGCGATCGCATGAAAAAATTCTTGCTTTTGGCTCTAGCTGCTTTTCTCTTCATCATACTGAGCATTATTCCCCTGCGTTTAGCCATTGCTTCCTATATCGCACCCCAACCCCAAGCCA
>JBCCSG010000021.1:0-38434 GCA_039200565.1 Cyanobacteria bacterium P01_D01_bin.50
CTTTTAATTAATTTTGACTGGTTCGTTTTCCCACAATCGTAGGGAGACTTTATGTATAACGTCTCTACAACTCGTCAGAACAAATGAAATGAACTACTACATACATAATTGGTAATTGTTTTGATGAACTCATTACTCATTACTCATTACTTCTTTGCAACTGTTACTAATCAAAATTACTCGTGAATTTTATCTTTTTTGTGCTAAATTAGAAATATGCTACGTCTAAGCGATGGTAATGTCTTTATTTTGGGGCATTTACGGTCTATCGTGAAGCGCGGGCAAAAAATAGTTATGAGGATGGATACTTCATAATTTATAGAAATTCTTGTGTATTATATGCTGAGTTTTTGTAAAAAATTGCTTGGATATGTAGTTTCACAAAGAAAAGCCCCGCTGAAGCATTAACAGCGGGGCGGTTGGCTTTTGTTAATTAATATTAGTGTATCACAAAAAAATCTATTGTGGTACAAAATTTTCGCATTTTTATAAAAAAGTTTTTAAACGAAAACAAGCGAAGGTTTGTAAACGGTTTCAGCTTTTATAGCCGCTTCCCTCGCAATGACAATGACAGGGTTTTGAGATATAGCGGTTTTCAGTTGAGTCAGGTACACAATCAAACCTCACCCCGTCCTGCGGACACCCCTCTCCTTAGTAAGGAGAGGGGAAGGGGGTGAGGTTCAAGTTGTATTGCATCCAAGTGAAATTCGCTATATTTATCTCGTAGTTTAAAATCCGGTACCAGATAGGATTTTACGACTTCTGTGTACACCGTAGCATTCGGGGGAGAGGCACATCGAGGGGAACCAAGCAGTACTACATTCAAGCAAGAATCCCTATATTCACTTACTGTTGATTGATAACTGTTAACTGTTAACTGGTAACTGTAACTTCCGCAAACCCCCAAACATCTTGGTTAAAGATTGTCTCCGTGCTTCTTGTACAAATAAAAGTGGAACGAGTGCTATTAACCGGAACCCTACGGACATCATAAATAATCCCGGTAAGCCTCCTAAAAAAGCATTTTCAGCGAGAAAACCGCCGATTGTTGTGCCAATCGCACCGCTAGCACCAGCTACAGCAGCAGCGCTTGCGAAATAAACCGACTGCATTCTTACTGGTGCGATACCTATTTGGATGTTGTTGCTACATAATTCAATTGCTGCGGTGGTACCTCCGATAAGGATATGCAGTAAAGGTAGCCATAACCAAATACTCAAAGAATCTACACCGATTCCTACCCACAAAAGTGGAATTATTGCAACTAAGATTCCTACCAAAAATAATATGGCACGATTCCCTACTTTGTCTGCCAATTTACCCCACCAAATTAGCATCAACATCCCAGCACCAGCTTGAAAGCTGCCGTAAATAGTCACCCAACTGACATCCAGGTCTAGGGTGTCAAGCATATAAAGATTAAAAAAGGGTGTGCTGAGGTTGAAAGCAAACATCCACAAGCCAAAGTAAGCTAAAAATATTAAAAAGTTGGAGTCTTTCCAAATACTTGGAGTTTGACTAAAATTCTGATTTGTTTGATTCGTAATTTCTGAAGCTTTATTTTGACTAAAATTTTTTACTTCTGAACAGTTGTGAGACTGGGGATTAATATCTGCTTTCAAAAACTGACAAGCAAGACTTGCGACACCAGCAATTAACCCCAAAAGCAAAACGAATCCGTAACCTTGTATGGGTCCACCCGGACAAAAACTGACAATTAAACCAGCTATTGGTACGTAAAGCAGTTTTGTAAAACTAGAAATACTATTTCTTATACCGAAATACCTACCTCGCAACTGTCGAGGAACCAGCATTGCCATCCAACTCAGCCAAGATGCACTTCCTAAAGCTGTTAATACATGGCTGGCTAGAATAATCAACAGTGTTAAAACAACCAACTGGTGATTTTGCAAATCTCCCCAACCCCAACTCGCTATACCAATGGCGATCGCCAAAAATAGCCATACGAATCTAGCAGCACCGTGAGTCCAAAGACAGTAACTGTGACGGCTTTCGGTACGTTCGGAAACATAAGCACCTAAAGGCTGTAAAAGATTCACCATCATTGGAATAGAAGAAAGCATCCCAATCTGTACTGGAGTTGCACCTAACTCTACTAGAAAATTACTTAATAGAATTCCAGTAGTAGTAATATCGAATACCGACGCAAACACTCCATCTGCTGTAGAAGCTTTCAAGCTTTTACGAATGGCATCTTTAGAAATTCTTTGAGGTTGAGATTCAAGATTATTTTCGTTTTGAAAGAGTACTGACGGCAAAACAGCACTCTGAGTGTTTTCCGGAATTTCAAGTACAGCAGTTTTAACCTGAACAGATTGCATGAGCCACCCTTCGGGATTTTTTTTAATGACCAGTTTATAACTTGTTGTTTAAATGTTTTAAGCGGTCGTACTAACGACCTTTTCTTAATCTTACATTACATATCTTAATAAAGGTACACACAACTAAAAATTATATATAGTATCAATAATTATTTTTAAAACATTATAAAGGTGTTTTTCGACAAAAAACCTCACAAAGCAATATTTTTGGTTAGATTTTTTCTATCTAAAGTAATAAATATAAAAAAAATCTAAAATAAGTTCAAAAACAATTGTAAAGCTGGTATTTTGTTAGGCTTATCAAATGTGTGATTATCGCATTCATAATCAAGTTAGCCTGAATGGTTAATTTGCTATGTTGCGAGCTAAACCTATTGTTATGAAAAGCAAACTATTTAGTTTTTTAGGAATCTTACTGACATTTACCTTGTTAATAGCTGGTCTTCATAATCTATTCTTATCAAATACCTCGACATCATCAGATATAGTTACTATTAAGCTGAGCGGGTGGGGAGCTAGTTCGGTCGAGCAAAAGCTATTAAAACAATTGCTGCAAGATTTTGAAGTCGAAAATCCAGGTATAAGAGTTAAATATGAGGTCATCAACGACCAATATATGGATGTCATCAAAACTCGCTTGGTTGGGGAAGCAGCTCCGGATGTGTTCTATTTGGATGTTTTTGAAGCCCCTTTTTTGATGAGTCAAAATGTCCTCGAACCTTTAGATAGTTATATAAATCCTGAATTTGATTTAAGTGACTTTGAACAAACCCTGCTAAACAGCTTTAAATACGAAAACCAGATTTACGGTTTACCGAAAGATTATTCAACACTTGCTCTTTTTTATAACAAACAAGCTTTAAGTGAAAAGGGTTTTAATAATCCTCCTGTGACTTGGAACGAATTACGTAGTTACTCGCAGCAGTTAACAGAAGATAGTAATCAAGATGGCAGAATAGATAGATACGGATTTGGAGAAATTCTAGAATTAGCTCGACAAGCTTATAAAATTAAAGCTTTCGACGGACAAATTATAAACCAAAATGGTTATGCAGCTTTTGCTTCCCCCGAAGCTTTGAAAGGATTGCAATTAGCTATCGAACAATATCAAAAAGAACGAACTTCCGCACAAAAAACAGATGTAGGGACAAATTCCGGGAGCGAAATGTTCGCACAGGGAAAAGTCGCAATGGTAATAGAAGGTAACTGGGCAATTCCTTATTTAAATGAGACTTTTCCTAACTTAAAGTTTGGTACCGCAGAAGTGCCGACGATAAATGATAAGAAAGGCACAATGGTATTTACCGTTGCTTACGTAATGAATAAAAAAGCAAAATATAAAGCCGAAGCTTGGGAATTAATTTCTTACCTTACAGGTAAGCAAGGTATGGAAAAATGGACTCAAACTGGTATTGCTTTACCAACCAGAAAATCGGTAGCAGAGAAATTAGGTTACGAACAAGATAATTTGCGCTCGGCATTTGTAACAGGAATCGATTATGCTATTCCTTGGCAAATTGGTAAATATCCCGCACCAATTATAAATAACTTTGAAAACCAATTTACTAGCGCTATCTTAGGACAGCAACCTTTGGGAAAAGCAATGAAAAAAGCTCAGATAGAAGCGAATAAGCAAATAAAAAGGATGGAATATTAGCTGGTAGGATACGTTATCGCGCCAGCGTAACACATAACTATATTACTTTATAAACAATTTTTAATTAAATAATTCTAAATTACAAAATCAGGACTTACGCAAGTGTCACAATACTAGGTTGGTGCGTAACACGAGAAACCTTGTTATTACGTTCATAATCTTGCTAAGAATAATGTATATAGTTTTCTATAATACATTTAACTATAGCTAATTAAATATACATGATAAGTAGTATTTTATCAAACCCTATATGGATAGAAATCCTGTATTCTTAAATTTACACTATCAGTTGTATAAAAATATTCCTTGAGGACGAATGGTATAACAACATCAAGCGAATATATTGGCTGATATCAATTGAAAATGATTTTTCTCAGGTGAAAGTTTAAAGTTTATGAAAAGTAGATTTAGTCTGCATATCCCGTATGCAGCTAGAAAGCTTAGTTTTGTTATATTTATTAGTTTGTTATCTGGTGCAGGATGCAGCATACAACAAACTCAAGGAGTAAGTTTGAATCAAGCAGATGTTCAAACCGTTGGTTGGATAGAGAATGGCAAAATTCCCGGTATAGGTAAAGATATTAAATTTAAGCTTGATACAGGTGCTAAAACAACTTCAATTAATGCCGAAATTTTAGAAAAGCCGGATGATAAATCGGAATCTGGTGGCATGATTAAGTTTAAATATCTGAATACAGAAGGAATTACAAAAGTTTTTGAACGACCTGTAGAAAGATGGGTTCGTATCAAAGATGGTGAAGGTGGATATTTCCGTCGTCCGGTAGTAAGAATGAAATTTTGTATTGCACGAAGGTGGATTGAAGAAGAAGTCAATCTTGCAGATAGAGATGATTTTAATTACTCAGTTCTTATCGGACGCAATATGTTGAAAAAAGGCAAACTAGCTGTGAGTTCTGGTGAAAGTTTCACTGCAAAACCGAATTGTCAGCCAGAGGAGGGACAAAGTGAATCGTAATTTTCATGCTTTACTATTAGCGTTGTTTTTAGGGGCTATTAGTTTAGCGATTTTTGTTCATAAGGTAGTTGCTACAGATATTCCGCTATTACCAAATCAAGCTTATAAAAATTGGTATGTTGAGGCTAAATTATCGGTAAATTCGGAAGGAAGATTATTAGCTTCAGAAAACGGATTACCAAGCGAAATCGAACTACAGCTTCCTCAAGCTTCTCCCGGTTATAAAATTATCAGTGAAGATTTTCTTAATGGTAGATATACCCGTCAAGTTAAGACGGTGAAAGATTCATCAAACCGAGTAGCTGTATTTACCAATAAAAATGCAAAGGGAAGCGAAGTAATATTTTATCGAGCAATTATTGATAAAACAGATTTAGCTAAAACAGATTCAAATTCGGGTAGCGAAGCAGTTTCAGCTACAGGAGATAAGCTTATTGAAAAGCAGTTGAGTAATTTTGGTAAAGATAACGCTGCAATTAAAGATAATTTAAAGGAAAATTTTCCAACTGCGGAAGTTGAATCAATTTTAAAAGAAGCAAGACAGCAATCAGAGGATAATACTTTAGATTTCGCCAAACAAGTTTATCAATTAGCACTAAATCCCGATGAAATTAGAGTTCGCGCTATTCGTAGAACTTTGGGTATTAAAGAATCAACTCCAGAATTAGCAGCTTTTTTGTTAAAACAAGCCAAAATTCCAGCACGAGTTGGTAACGGTATTTTGTTCAACAACAAAGAAGTTTATTCAACAGATTTTATTCAGTGGTTGGAAATAGAAACTGATAGAGGTTGGCTGGCTTACGATACCATAGATCGCAATTTTGGAACCCAAGACAGATATTTAACTTGGTGGTACGGAACTGATAGCGCTTTGAGTGCTAAAGGTTCAGGAGATGTAAATTTAGAAGTAGTGGTTAGACCAAATACCGACAAAGGACTCAACCAAGCACTGTGGGAAAAACAAAAAGCTGCAAATCCGTTTCTTGAATATTCCCTATTAAATTTACCTTTAGCAACACAGCGAGTATTTAGAGTATTAGTGTTAGTTCCGATTGGTGCATTAATAATTTCAGTTTTGCATCAAATGGTGGGATTACAGACTTTCGGAACATTTACACCAGTATTAATTGCCCTTGCATTCAGAGAAACTGGACTTATAGTTGGTATACCTCTGTTTATTTTAGTTGTAATTATTGGGCTGCTAATTCGTGCCTATCTAGATAAATTACAGCTATTAATTGTACCCAGACTCGCCGCAATTTTGACAGCAACCGTTTTGACAATTGGAGTATTAGCAATAATCTTGCAAAGGTTCGGTATAAATTTAGGATTATCAATTTCCTTATTTCCGATTGTTATCCTAGCCATGTTAATAGAAAGAGCCGCTTTAAGTTGGGAAGAATCAGGAGCAAAAGAAACAATAATCGCCGGACTTGGTACCGTTTTTGTAGCAGTTATCGGTTACTTGTGCGTAATCAATCCTTACGTCCAACATTTAGTATTTACATTCCCAGAACTGTTGCTATTAGTCCTAGGAATCAACATCTTAGTAGGACGTTATAACGGCTACAAGCTGACAGAATATTTCCGATTTAAATCAATGCAGAGGCAGTTGAGTCAATCTTAGAAAAGATTGGGCATTGGTAGATGGGGAGACAAGGAGACAAGGGGATTATTAACTCCTAACTCCTAATTCCTAACTCCTAACTCCTAACTCCTAACTCCTAACAACTAACCACTAACTACTAACAACTAACTAAATATAATGTTTCCATTTACACTGATGCGTGAAGGGGTTCTCGGAATCAATGCTCGTAATGTTGATTACCTTTTCCCTAGTAATCCACGCAAACTTTATAAGTTGGCTGATAACAAGTTAGAAACAAAGAGAATTGCAGAAGAACTCAACGTACCAATTCCGGAAACCTATGGTGTAATTTCGTTTCAAAATGAAGTAGGAAAGCTATCGGAAATTATCGAGGGACATGATTCTTTTGTGGTAAAACCCGCTAAAGGTAGCGGTGGTGATGGAATCGAAGCGATTACTGAAGTTACCGACGAGGGTTTTAAAAAACCTAGTGGTAAGATTCTCTCCAAATCCGATTTACAATATCACATTCACAAGATTCTCGGTGGAATGTTTTCCCTCGGTGGATTAAGCGATAAAACAATTATTGAGTATGCGGTGCAGTTTGACCCGGTTTTTGATGAAATCGCTTATCAAGGTGTCCCAGATGTGCGGGTAATTGTTTATCGAGGTGTTCCCGTGATGGGAATGTTACGTTTACCAACCAAAGCTTCTGATGGTAAAGCTAATTTACATAGAGGTGGTTTGGGCTTAGGTATCGACCTGAGTACGGGTAAAACATTGACAGCTATTCAAAATAATCGCTACATCGAAAAGCATCCCGATACTGACGCAACCTTGCGCGATCGCCAAATTCCTCATTGGGATACTATCTTAGATATGGCTGCGAAATTATGCGAAAAAACTGAATTTGGCTATCTCGGTATTGATGTGGTTTTGGATGAAGAAAAAGGTCCGTTATTACTAGAAATAAATGCTCGTCCCGGACTTTCTATACAAATTGCTAATCAAGAAGGGTTGATTCCGCGATTGGGAATAATTGATTCAAGTGTAAATAAACTTTCGGGTATTGAGGAAAAGATTACTTTTGCAAGAGATAAGTTTGCGGTAAATAGTTAGATAAAAAGTATTTTCCGATATTCAAACCCCTAAGTAAGACGCACGAAAAATAAATTAATTTAGTAAATGGATAATGTTCAAAGCCTCTCTCCTTAGAGCTTCAGTGGTTTGGAGAGAGGTTTTCCAGATGCCGTGAAAAGTCAGGGGATATACCCACCAATGATAGAGGAATTATTTCATGCTGCGAGCGATCGCCACTAATTCATCTCGACTAAGTTCATTAGTACTAGCAATCTGATAAAGCATATTTCCTTCTTTCCACTGGATTTGTCGTAAAGGAGCGTTTTGATTCCATTTCATCCCGTGTAAAGAACCTTGATAATCAATTGAATCCCAAGCTCCTTCGACATATTCGCCAGTGAATTGACCAATTTGAACCAGCTCTATTTTCGCGCTCGCACCTACTGGACTTTTATCTACTTGTTGCAAAGCTGGATCTTTAGAGCCGAAAACTGTGTATCGCTGCTTTAGAGGGAACCACAAAATACTCATTCTGCTCTTCGATTTGTACTCTTCTGAAGGCATCTGAAGGATTGGACCAATTATTTTTTCTCCACCAAGACGTTTTTGATTAATTGCGATTCTTGAGTTGTTTTGAGGGTTTTTATAGCCAAACATCACCATATCTGAGAAAATAGATTCGACTTCCTTATGCAGAACATAGCCAGCAGGTATAAAAGCTGGTTCCTTTAAGTCATAACCTCTTTCTGCCTCCATTTCTGCGATTGTGGACGTTGTTCGCCGTTCTACTTCCATTCTTTGATTTACCTTTTCCACTTCTTTCATATCTTGCTTTTGTTTTTCAGTTAGAGGTGGGCGTTTTCCTGTGTTTTTTGTAGGTTTATTCCCAACCATGTCACTATCAGTACGAATGAAATTTTCAAAAATTGATTGTGCAAAAGAACGCAAAGAAGGTGTTGAAGCAATTACTACTGATGAAATACTGAGTAAAACTATTGCAGCAAAAGAAAATCGGCGAAAACGACGAGAAGGTAAGAAAGATGATTTCAACTTTGATGGCTTAACTACTTTTGGCGATTCCTCAGCATCTTGAAACATTTCAGAAGCTTCCACTACATTAGTTCCAAGTAATCGTGTTTCTAGCTCGCTGGTAAAATCAGGATTTGGCTGTAGTTCTTTGGCTGAATCAACTAATATTCCTAGCATCGCCGCTACCTCCGCTTCTGATGACGAGAATTCGTGTCGTATTGGGACATTTCCTTCAGCCATTTGAACAGTTAATAATTCGTCTAATTCTTCGGCTAACTGCATTTCATCATTATTTTTTGGGTCATTTTGGGAAGACATTGTTCTACTCCTTAGAGGTATCTATCGCCAGATATTGGTGCAAATCCTTTACAGCTCGATGAACCAGCATTTTCACAGATGCTTCGGTTTTATTCATTACTTGAGCTACTTCAGCAGTACTTAAGCCTGCAAATATTCTTAAAGAAATAGCTTCAGCACGCTCTGGTGTTAAATTCTTCAAAGACCGAGCAATTATTTCTAGTCGGAACTGTCGGTCTATTTTCTCTTCTAAAGACGATTCGGGAGACGATATTTGCTCTACTAGCGTCAGAGGTAATGGTGATTTTCGCTTACGGGAGATCAAAAAAATAAAATACCCAGCTTTATCAAATATATTCTGGACAAAACCCGAGTAACGGGGGTTCCGCCTGAAAGGCGGAACCGAAAGCTGGGTATTTTATTACTTGGAAGTGCCTACGACGAAAGGAATCGGTTGCTTTGTGACGAGCTATACCCATAAGCCAAGCAGCCAATGAACCTCGTCTTTGATAATTAGCAATAGACTCCTTGGCAGCTAAAAAAGTTTGAGTTGTCAAATCTTGAGCATCATCTACATTCTCAACTCTGGAAAATAAATATCTGTAGACATTTGTCACATGACGACGATAAATTTCCGCAAAAGCAGAAGAATTAGAACTAGCGGGACTTAGACAAAAAACAAGAAGGAAAAAGCCTCAAAGCCAGTCATGACAAGGAATTAACCTCAAAGCCCTAAAAATCGCTCAAACCTAGATATATCAAGAAAGCAACCAATTCGACGTAAATTCATTGATGTATAAAGCTTTGAGGCTGTTTTTTGAACAAAAAAATGTCTAAGTCCCGCTAGCCTCCTCAGCCAAGATTTCGTCTGGCTTTACCGATAATTCCGAATGTATACGCTTCCTAAAAGAAGGAGATTGAGGACTATTCATCCACCATAATTTCCTACAAGATGATCTACAAGCGCGTTCAAAGCGCATCTAAATATCTGTCGCAGTAGGATACTAATTCGTAACAGGGAATTTTTTGAATTCTAATTCTTATCTTTGAGGAACACGGTTTCGAGGTTGTAAATGAAGGATTAAGGTTAAATTAGTTCATCATTGGGTTAGATGGGGTCTTACTATGTTATTCGGGGTTAATAATTTAGTATCAATATATTGAAATTCAAAAACATCAATCTAAAGAAAACAACTTCCCAACTTTCCCCAAATCAACATTGCCACCACTAATAATGACACCAATTCTCGCACCCGGATTTTTAACTACACCTTCCAACAAAGCCGCTGCTGCTAAAACTCCCGTAGGTTCGACTACGATTTTCAATCTTTCCCAAATAAAGAACATGGTGCGAATTATTGCTTCCTCCGATACCGTCACCATCTCATCAACATATTCCAACACTAAGGGAAAAGTTATCTTTCCCAAACTCGGTGTTCTCGCACCGTCAGCAATGGTATCGGGATTGTTGACAAATTGCAGAGTTTGTGATTTAAACGAGCGGGTAGCATCATCGGCGCGTGCGGGTTCTACTCCGATAACTCGACAGTTTGGTACAAGTGATTTGATGGCGATCGCACAACCGGAAATTAACCCCCCACCACCACAGCAAACTAATAATAAATCTAATTCCCCAACTTCTTGAATTAGTTCTAAAGCTGTTGTTCCTTGTCCTGCGATTATATGCGGATGGTCGAAGGGAGGAATAATAGTTAAATCTTTTTCTTGTGCTAAATTTTGCGTTAATTCTTCTCTCGCAATTTCCTTGGGGTTGTAAAAAATCACTTCAGCACCATAACCACGAGTAGCTATTTGCTTGACAGCGGGAGCATTTTCGGGCATCACAATTGTGGTGGGAATGTTAAGCAATTTTCCTGCAAGTGCAATTCCTTGAGCGTGATTTCCTGATGAAAAAGTCAGTACACCTTGCTGTTTTTGTGATTCCGATAATTGTGAAAGTGCATTATATGCACCACGAAATTTAAAAGAACCCGTGCGCTGAAAGTTTTCGCACTTGAAAAACACTTCACTATTCGTGAGCTTGTTGACTGTTGTAGAAGTTAAAACCGGGGTGCGATGAGCAATTCCATCAAGACGTTTGGCTGCTGTTTGGATATCAGTGATTTCGACTAATTTATCTTGAGATGACATATAAAATTATCAGTATCTGAAAACAGTATTGATTTTCTAATCAACTAAAGTTTCATGTTTGAGCAAGCTCCGCTGCACAAGCAGAACAAATAAATAAATTATCTTTAACAAAATTTACTTGGTTGCAAGCACAACAGCGTCGGAAAATAAATTCGATGCTAAATGCGCTGTGTTCTGTCGAATTTCATCAGCACCGACGTATTTATACAATAGACATCTCCGGAAATAAAAAAGACCTCTCTCCAAACCTCTCTCCTGCAAGGAGAGAGGCTTTAAACCCCACTTCCCTTGTAGGGAAGGGGGGTAGGGGGGTTAGGTTTGCAACTGTAATAAATCTTTCCCGGAGATGTCTAATATGTGAAAATTTATTACTGTATATCTTGAGACACTGACGCTGGCACGGTGCGTTGCGCTACGCGACAACACACCCTACGACTAGGAATGTTGGGTTACGTTCCAACCTACATACTGTTCACTGTTCACTGCTTTTTCTCGTTCAACAGCTTCCATCAAAGAACGTACCTGCATAGTCCCTTCGGAAGGTTCAAAATTCAAAGGAAATTTACTCTTAGCCATCATTCGCAAACCTAGAGGTGCAAGACTCAACAAACCTTTGATGTCTTTAAAATAATTACCCACTACTTGTAAACCAAATTGTCTTTCATCAATCCAACCACCTTCTTTTACCAACTCTACCAATACCTTGCGGTGACGAATCGAACGACTATGGCTTGCTTCTTTGGTTTCAAGAATGGATTGCTTAATTTTGCTAATTTGGTCTAAAGGTGCAACATCCATCGGACAAACGCTATTGCAGTAATAGCAACGAGTACAACCCCAAACTCCTTTAGTACCTTCGTTATATTGTTCCAGACGACTTTGAGTTTCACCATCGCGCTTATCTTCCACCATCCGATAAGCTTTAGCAAGTGCGTGAGGACCTACAAAATCTGGATTAACTTCTAATGCATTGCACTCAGAGTAACAAGCACCACACATAATACAATTACCAGTTTCTTCAAGCTGTTCCCTTTCTTCTGGTGTTTGTAAAAACTCTCGCTCTGGCACTTTTCTCGCAGCAGTGCTGACATAAGGAGAAACAGTTTCTAAGCTGTTCCAGAAACCACTCATATCAACAATCAAATCTTTTAGTACAGGCATATTACCCAATGGGGCAATAGTAATTTCTGGAATAGAATTTTCTTGATTGTCCTGGGATATTTGTTGTGAAAATCGAGCAATTTCGCTGCCAACATTTTCTTTACAAGCCAAAGCGGAACGTCCATTTATCCGCATAGCACAACTTCCGCAAATTGTATTGCGGCAATTTTTGCGAAATGCTAAAGTTCCATCTTGCTCCCATTTAATTCGATTAAGACACTCAAGGATTGTATTTCCCTTTTCTACATCCAAAAGGTAAGTTTCTACCCTAGGAGATATTTTTGGATTTTGTCGAATAACTTTAAAATTTACTTGCATTCTACCCCGTGTCCTAACTGTAACTTTCCACCCTTGCTTATCAAAGTAAATAATTTTTAATATAGTAATTTACTTCTTACTGGGAGTTGTCCTGCTTTTATGTTAATTTTTAGCAGCTTAAGATTGACTAATCATAAAAGATAATTTTGATTGTGGTCTGAAGGATAACTGTAAAAATTCCTTTACAAAACAACCCCAAAGCTTAAACGGCATTGCGATTCGCTTTCAACTCTGCCCAACCATGACAAAAAATTATTAAGCAAAGTCATTAATATAAGTTTACTCTCCGACGAACTTTAAGTCGGAGTTTTGCTCCTCAGTAGTTAAAACAAGGATTTACCAGAAAATATTTAATCGCACTTTCCAAAAATTATTCAAATATACCAATCGGTTATAACTGCTTTATTATTCAACAACCACACCATTCTATTATGCCCTTTGAGGGAAAAACCTTTATTTATCTTATACTGTACTAAATTTCAAGCTTATTATAGAACACTTGAAATTGCATTTACTTGTGAGAAGTCTTATACATATGCCAGTGTTAGCTCTTAATATTCGCTTAAAGTGGGATCTGTGACAATCAAACTAAAAACAGCTTCTCAAAGTTAGATGAATATTTTAAAAAATCTTATAGCAACGACTACCCCCTTGAGAGTAGAACATTAGATAAAAGCATAACATCAAAAATAATTAAAACTTAAACAATAATTTTGCTATTATTAGTCCATGTTAGTATTTAATATAAAATTATGAAGAAACAAAACCATAATAAATTGCCGTACAAGCGCGGTTACTATAGCTTTGTTTCTTCGTAATCTAGGGACATAAAAATTTTTGTCTCTATTGGCAATATAAGAGGGTGTATGCTTGTAATCCCTTAGCCAATACTATGCTGTCTTAGCCATAGAGTAATGTTAGGGAAAATCCTACAACTCTTAAGGACTAAAAGACTTTAGCTGAAAGCAAAATACCTGGCTTATTCTTGAGTCTGCGACTTATTTATAGTAGTAGGCTTGCGTGCTTTGTAAAAGCAAATTACAGCTAATTAGCTTTGTTTGAAGCACTTAGGAGAAAAAAAATTTATCTCTAATGGTAAACATAAGCTAAAGCTGTGTAAAATTACTGAAACTAATTCCTGTAACGACTGTAATTTATGAGTAAAATGTTGTGGAATACCATAAACATGCTTCTCCTGGAATTAGATAAGCAGGAATTAAGGCTTAGTTGAAGTCTAAAAAAGCTTGATGTACGGATGTCAAAAAAACGCCATTTAAGCTAGGCATAAAACCAGATTATTTATCGCGAAAGCACAGATTAAGGAAAATTTGAGTGTAATGAGTGAAACAGCAACAGCGCCATTGACAGGGAAAACACTGCTTGCCAAAGTCAAAGAATTATCTAATTTACCACGACGAGAAAGAGCTAAGCAGTGCGGTTATTTCACTACTACTAAGAACGGTCAAGTACGAGTTAACCTAACAGATTTTTACGACGCTTTGTTATCGGCCAGGGGAATTCCCTTGAGTCCGGAAACACCAAAAGATGGTAGAGGTCGCGAACCGACTTACAGAGTCAGCGTTCATCAAAATGGTCAAATTGTTATTGGTGCTACGTATACCAAAGCAATGGGTTTGAAATCGGGCGACGAGTTTGAAATTAAGTTGGGATACAAACATATCCACTTAATTCAAGTTGACAGCGAAAGAAGAGAAAGCGACGAAGATGAAGAACTAGAAGATGAAGAATTGGAAGATGAAGAAGAGTAATTTTTTTTGATGGTAGGGATAATCTTGTATCCTACGTCCCTAAAATCACAAAAAATAGTTGTTTTGGCAGATTTTGAAATTATTTTTGAAAAATAAAAATAAAAATATGCCGAAACGACTATACTGCTCTTAAAGATTTTGTGTATGGACTGAGTAAAATAAGGTAAAGCGATTCTCGCAGCGAATCCTAAAGGAATAAAAAGAGGAGTATTGATGCGATTAATGCTTCTCTTCCTTAAAAATTTGTATTATAATATTGCTTTTTAATCTATGAATCAAAAATAGCTTGAGAGCAATTAGTTAATTTTTTTTGTTTGTTTTGATAGCTTTATTTGAGTCGTTAACCAAAAATTTAATCTCATTCTGGGAAGATGCACCTTCTTTGATTGTGCTAATAGCTTTTTTTCTTACTTGGGTAGGATGTTGGCTGCCAATAGCATTAATTTTGACAAAAGTTTTCAATTGGGCACCAAGCAAATCTTTGCAATCGGAACACAAAATTCCTTTACTCGTTTCTCTTTATTTGTTAGCTCCTTTAATTTTACGAGTAACCTGTTGGCTTACCCATAAATCTTTTTCAAGTTACGGTTGGCGAGGAAATTTTTCAATTTTATATTCCTTCTCTCTAGGTTTGGGCTTGGGAGTGTTAAGTTTAGCTTTCGTATTCGGTTGTCATTTGTGTTTCGGTTTATGTAAGCTAAAAATATCGAATTTAAAGTCTTTACCATCTACATTATTTCCTGTAGTTTTGGTAGCGATCTTAGTCGGTGGTGTTGAAGAACTAGTGTTTCGAGGTTTTCTTTTCAGTCAATTACAACAAAATTACTCTATTTGGACAACTGCGATCGCTTCGAGCTTAATCTTTGCATCATTACACTTAGTTTGGGAACGAAACGAAACAATTCCCCAGTTACCTGGATTATTTCTAATGGGAATGGTACTAGTATTAGCAAGGTTAGCCGATAATGGTAGCCTTGGTTTAGCCTGGGGACTGCATACAGGTTGGGTATGGTCAATCGCAACTATTGATACATTAAATTTAATAGATTATACAGGGAAGGTACCTGAATGGATAACAGGTAAGAATAAAAAGCCTTTAGCAGGTGTTGCCGGAATATTCTGTATGGGGATAACCACGCTAGTTTTATGCTTGTTTTTAGATAAGCTCAGTACTGCCTAAATACATATAACAGATTCTGATTCGTAATAGCACGAAGCCAGTGATATCTTGGCATAGGGAAAGTATTAGTCTTTAGTAAGCTGATGTGCAGCTAAATTATACAGTGCAAAAATATAAAAATACTGTAGTGCGTTCGCGTTACTAAAGCCGAGTTGTGCCGCGAGTAAGGCTTGCGTCGCCCGAAGGGCGATACACGCCGAGCGTGGGTTGAGCGCGTGTCCGTACCGGAGGGACTTAGGACATACATCTTCCTCGCTAGCATTATACAAATTAAGTGCGTAACAGCTTACTTCAAAACAACTGGCAAGAAGAATACACTTTGTTCATCCATTCCATAAGAGTATAATTAATAACCTATATGATTTGGAAAATTGTGACAAAAATTTAGCTAAATTAGAGTGGAGTTGAGCATTTCTGCTCTACCCCTATCATGATAAACCGCGAGTGAAAGTTAAGATTTACGCAGTGATTAATGTATCATTTATTCATCATAAATAAACCTCTTATTAAAGATATTGAAGATACATTAATTAGCCGAAGGGAACCAAACGTTTGAGGGCTCGACCTACAACGTCACCATAACGTAATTGTCCGCAGAGGATTTGAGCCATAATTTGGCTGCCGGTAGGACGTTTTACACCTGCTTTGTAGCCAACACCAGGGAAACGATAAAATGCACCTGCGAGTTTTTGCGCCCAAGCCATATCAGATCCCCACTCTTCATTCATTACCTGAGTATATTCTTCGAGGGCATTAATATTGCCGCCAAGACTTTTATTGACAGCTTCAGCAGCTTTCATGCCGCTAAAAATAGAGGGACGAATTCCTTCTGCTGTCATGGGATCGACCACACAAGCTGCTTCTCCTGCTAATACAGCATTTTGGGTATGCAGTGTTTTGTTTCCATTCCAGATACACACCGGATGACTGTAATCCTTGCAAGCATTGACATCCACGCTAAACATCGAACTACAATCCTTGAAAATTTTCTTGAAATCTCCTGGTTCTCCACCAAGGAAAGTTGTAGCACCAATGGACAAACCATCGGCTTTAGGGAAACTCCAGATATAACCGTTTTTAATTGTGCCAAATTCAAACTGAATTTTAGATTTATCTTGCCCTGATGAGGCAGGTGCTTCCAAAGCACCTGCTAAACGGCGCTTGGGTTCTTTAAAACCAAGCCATTTTGACATTGGCCCTGTTGCACCATCAGCTGCAATCAGGTAGCGTCCAGAAAATGTACCATTTGCTGTATTTACTTCCCAATGGTCGCTTTTAAACTCAATAGATTTGACTTCAGTACTATCTTTGAGTTCCGCACCAACATGCTGGGCTTGCTGCACTAAGAAATGGTCAAAAGCATCTCGCTGTACCATCCATATCGGCTCAACATTTTCTATTTTGGTTTCGACTGGATCCCCTTTTTTCCAACTGAACCTGATGGTGTTCACCTTCAAGGAAATTACGGGACTAAAATCGAAATCAAACCATTTAGCGATCGCAGGTGATACTCCACCGCCACAGGGTTTATACCTTGGTAGAGATTCCCTTTCTACAACAAGTACCGAACGTCCTTCTTTTGCTAAATGATATGCAGCTGTTCCACCAGCAGGTCCTGCGCCGACGATGATGCAATCGTACATATGGCTAAACTTTAACTCCTTAATATACGGTATATATGACTTTCGTCTTGTCAAACTAAACTGTTACCTATTCGATCGCTCAAGCCATCAAAATTGTACTTGCACTTACTGGTAACCCGCTACATTTATCCGTAAACATAACTATTCAAAATATTTCTTATTTATTCGATTGTATTTTTTGCATTTGGCATTTTTATTATCTACAAATTATCTTGCGTATTTATACTTAATTATTTGTGGCTGTGTTTGCATTTTAAGTAGAATAACTTCTACAACAGCTAATAAATTATAATTAAATGCCTGCAGGAATTAAAAATTTTTCGCTAAGTATTGGAGATATTTTATTAAGTTTGAGTAAACTTGAGTTTTATTCTTCTATGAATTGTGGGTATTAATTGTAAATAAGTGTAATTTTGTAGAGCAAATAGCTTATTGTGACTTTCCACAAATTCGAATACATTTTATATTTTGACTCTATACCTCAAATAAAGAGCGTCAGAGCTAGAAGTTAACTCATAATTCAAAACTGATAACTTCCAACTCTACGCTCCATCAATTCACATCTTAAACAGTTGTGATTTCTTTTTCTTTTTCTACAAGTAAATCGTCTATTTTACTAGTGTACTTATTTGTCAATTTTTGCACTTCATCTTGCAAATCTCGTGATTCATCTTCAGAAATTTCAGCGTTTTTTTCTTGTTTACGAATCGTATCTAAGGCATCTCGGCGAATATTGCGGATAGCAACACGCCCTTCTTCAGCATACTTAGAAGCGAGTTTGACAAATTCTTTACGACGCTCGGCAGTCAAAGGTGGAATATTTAACCTAATAATAGAACCGTCGTTGTTGGGAGTTAAACCAACATCAGACATCGAAATCGCTTTTTCGATTGAACCCAAGCTGCTTTGATCGTAGGGCTGGATTGTTATAGTAGTGGCATCTGGCGTATTGATGTTTGCCAAAGATTTTAAAGCCGTATCCACACCATAGTATTCAACCATTATTTTATCTAGCAGACTCGCATTAGCACGACCAGTGCGAATCGTATTAAAAGAACGTTGAGTAGCCTCAATGCTCTTTTGCATTGTACTCTGGGCTTCAGCTAATTTCACAAGAACCTCCCACAAGGGTGCCAATGGATTCTCCCATGACTGCGCGGTGGATATTACCCCGCACATTCAAGTCAAAGACAAGAATTGGGATATTGTTTTCTTTACATAAGGCTATCGCAGTACTATCCATTACTCGCAATTCTTTAGTTAAAACGTGTCCGTATGTTAGCGATTTGTAACGCTTCGCTTCGGGATGGAGATTTGGATCGGCATCGTACACTCCGTCTACTTTCGTAGCTTTAAAAATCACTTCTGCATCAATTTCTGCCGCTCTTAATGCAGCGGTAGTATCGGTTGTGAAGAAGGGATTTCCTGAACCTGCACCAAAAATAACCACCAGTCCTAATTCTAAATGACGGATGGCTTTACGACGTATATAGGGTTCCGCTACTTCTTGCATTGCGATCGCGGTTTGCAGGCGCGTCTGTACGCCTATTCGTTCGAGGGACTCTTGCAGCGTCATGGCATTCATAACTGTAGCAATCATCCCGATGTAATCAGCTGTAGCCCTATCCATACCGGCTGAGGCTGCTTTCATTCCGCGAAATATATTTCCGCCTCCCACTACTATTGCAAGCTGAACGCCTGTGGCTACAACCTCTTTTATTTCTGAAGCTATAGAATTAACCACCTCGGGATCAATTCCATAACCCATACTGCCCATTAAGGCTTCACCGCTCAGTTTAAGTAAAACCCGTCGGTAACCTGTTCCCATGAAGTTAAGCTTTATCCAAAATTTGTATTTGCCTCCAATTTAAGATATCAGTCTTATTGACTATCTGTCTCTAATTTCGCCACACCAAACTACTACCTAGAACTTTTGTTTCGGTTACGCGAATTTTTTCTCCTTTTAATAAGGAAGCAACTGCATTCTTTAGATAAGCTTTTTCCTCTGTTACAGGTTGTTGAGCATTGCTATCAATTTGACCTTTGTAGCGTATAATACCATCTTTATCTATTAAAAATGCCATTGGTGTTTTGGTGGCACCGAAACTGCGAGTCACATCTTGAGTAGAATCCCATAAGTAGGGAAAATTTAATTGGTAAAGTCTTGCAAAAGCTTTCATATTTTCAAAGCTTTCATTAGGATCGTTTTGTGCGATGTTGCCATTTACTCCAATTAGTGTAAAGCCCTCTTTACCAAGTTCCGTCTGTATCTTTTTTAATTTATCTATATACAACTCTACGTAAGGGCAGCGGTTGCACATAGAAATTACGCCGACTGCATGGAATTTTTCTAAATAACGTCTTAGATGGTGTACTTGATCGTCAATTCCTGGCAGTTCAAAATCAGGTGCGTATTTTCCTATGGGAGTATCCATTGTTTCTAGTACACTCATATTATCGGTTGCTGGAAAGAACTGGGAACAGCAAAACACGTTTTTCATGTGGGCGTGCCGCGTCAGGTTTCAAGCCACCCTTTGTGTAGATGCTTAACTGATATCCTATAATTTTATAGTTCACCGTTTACTATCGTAAATTGTGAAACTACTGAATCTAGAGGGAATATCTTCTTGAATAATATCTAATATTATTTTTATTATTTTTATTATTTTTACAGACTACATGCTTAATATTGAGTATTTTAAAGCTGCAAAAATCGAAAACGAAAGGTTATATGGTAGTTTTTCATCTGTCTTTTCTTATTTTATACATCAAAACTTTATCGTTCTGCCGTCGATCAAAAGCATTGCCAATGCACTTAATCGCAATTGGTTATCTTTCAATTCCTTGAATTAGCACCAGAAATAATACTGAATATAGCTTAAAGATAAAAAAAATATATATAATATTATTATAATTATTTTTTATACATAAAAAATAATTAATGATACTTATTGCACTGATATTATTTAGTCTAAAAATTTGAAAATTATTTAGCACTTACGCAACTGACCGCGTTTTCTTGTAATGTGCTCTGACAGGAACCCATTAAAAATTTTTAATGGGAACCTTGTGGCACTTTGACTAATTATTAACGTAATAATAAGGCAATGAGTTTACGGCACCAGCCAGGGTTTTGTGACAATTGCCTAAGTCCTGTTATTATTTCATAGGGCTAACCTAAGGCGAAAGGTCGCCCTTCCGACTTGACTTTAGTAATGGGTACTTTCGCCTCATTGGATTCCTCAGTGATTTGCTTCTTGTCATAAATACCTCTTAAATCGGTAGCAGTATTTTGGTAGTGACAATGTTAGGGAAATACTTATAATTTATTATACTCATTTTTTATTTAGGACTTACGCAAACGGCAAATTTTTCTTGTAGGATTGATCTATTTTTATTAAGTTCTCATCAAGGGAATGTAATCCACAATGGCGACATCTTCCATCTTATGCTTGAGTATTTTGAATACTGATTTTGGCAGTTCTGGATGGTTAGGTGTTCTGCAATTCAAATATATGAAGTCGCCATTATAGGGACTACATTCCCCTTTTACCTTTGTATGTAGGATAATTGGAGTTTTTGCATATTCTAAGTACCTTGTTATCTTTAAAAGGCTATCGAATTGCGAGTAATCTGTTACCATGCATAGCAAATAGTAAAGTCATCTTCTAAAAAGGAAGTTTTAAACCCGATAATTTCGCTAAGTGTAAAAATATGAGCTTTCCCAGAATCCTAATAATGAGTAAACTTATTTTATCTATTAAGCAAAAAATACCTTTCTAGACGAGTTCCATAAACTGAGTTTGGAACTACTGCAATAATAAAAGTATTTATGTGCTGTGCCTTGACTTTTTGCTTTTATTTTGATAAAAATAATATCGATATTTTATGAGTAATTCAACTTCCACCTCAGTATTTAGAACCACACAAACCTGGATTTGGCAGGGCTTTCCCATTTGCTATCAAACTCAGGGTAGTAATGGTTCTGCTGTGGTTTTGATACATGGCTTTGGTGCTTCTTCGGGGCATTGGCGAAAAAACATACCAGTGCTGGCGGACAATTGTCGCGTTTACGCTATAGATTTGATTGGGTTTGGGGCTTCAGCTAAACCCAAACCAGGTGAAGAAATTGCTTATACGTTTGAAACATGGGGACAGCAGATTGCTGATTTTTGTCGCCAAGTGGTAGGTGAATCCGCTTTTCTGGTAGGAAATTCTATTGGTTGTATAGCAGCAATGCAGGCGGCAGTAGATAATCCAGAAATTGTACTAGGTGTGGCACAGCTTAACTGTTCTCTAAGACTCTTGCACGAACGGAAACTAGCAGAGTTACCCTATTATCGCCGTATAGGAGCACCAATATTACAACGGATACTATCTATTAAGCCAATTGGCGAGTTCTTTTTTAACCAAATTGCCAAACCCAAAACGGTGCGTTCAATTTTGCTGCAAGCTTATCCTTCGGGCGAAGCTGTTACAGATGAATTAGTAGATATTCTCATGAAACCAGCGGGCGATCCTGGTGCAGCAGCAGTTTTTTTAGCCTTTACAGCTTACTGCAAAGGTCCGCTAGCAGAAGACCTTTTACCTGTTTTGCCATGTTCGACTATTATTTTATGGGGAACAGATGACCCTTGGGAACCAATCGAATTAGGTAGAACACTCGCTGAATTTCCGCAAGTCATAAAGTTTATACCTTTAGAAGGAGTAGGACATTGTCCCCAAGATGAAGCACCAGAATTAGTCAATCCAATTTTACAGGATTGGATTTTTGAACTTTCCTCTAAATGAGATTGAATAACAGCTTTTGATAATTAATAACTTCTATTATATATAAAAACTTTCATAAAAGTACCTCTCCAGTATTTTAGAGAGGAAATAAGTTGACATATTAACTAAATAAAAAATAACGCTTGTGACCTCTACGTTTACATGTGTCTAGAGAATTTACGATAATTAATTAGCTGTACTCATCCCATAGATATATAGTAGTTACCCTAAAGCTACTTAGATATCAACAGATTATCATCGCAGATATAAAACTTTCACCCTGCTAGTTGTCATTTGCGCGATAATTATAACAATGGGATATCATCAGAAGATTCAGGAGTAGAAAGTTTATTCAACCAATCTTCACCCAATTGAATGGTAATATCGGAATTCAGGCTGCCAGTGCTTTCTACCCGCACTTCTCCAAATCCTAAGACGCTACGAACTGATTCGGCACTGTTTTCGTCTCCTTGTTGAGCAACAATACGGGTTGATTTTAAAGGTTGACTCCAGCTTTTTGCGACAAAGATTCTACCATAACCAGCTTTTTGCAAGTTTCTCCTTAAGCGTCGGAAATTAACTTTATCGCTGCCAGTACGATTTTGAATTGCAACTCGCAAAGATGCTGGCTTAATAGATTGTAATTCATTATCAGTTTCTATACCAAAGTGCTGAGCCATCATTAAGCTTATGCGCCTCGGGCTTGGTATCCAGTAGCTGGCAGTATATTCGCGAGGAGTACTGAAGCGACCTGGTAGCATTAACATTTGCATATTAGAGCGATTGGTTCGCACTCCAAAACCTACCAGCGCTAGTAATTCCTCTACTGTCAAGTTAGTATCAATATGTTCTTTAACTACATTAAGAATTTTAGGTAATTGTGCTAGGGTAGCAGGATTGAGTGCTTGATCCATTAATGCTCGCATAACCAGTTGCTGACGTTGAATCCTACCAATATCTCCTCTACCATCATTACGAAAGCGTAAAAGTTGTAGCGCTTTGTCACCATCCAGATGCTGTTTACCCGCTTTTAAATTTATATATAAATGCTGTGAATCATCTTGATACTTCAAATCTTCTGGAACATTTACTGTTACTCCTCCTAAAGCATCGATGAGTTTACCTACTCCTAGAACATTAATTCGCACGTAGCGGTCAATGGCAACTCCTTCTAAGAGGTTACTCGCAGTTTTAGCAGTCAAAGCCGGACCACCAAGTAGGTTGGAGGAATTGATTTTTCTAACACCATACCCCTCGACTTCCGTACGAGTATCTCTAGGTATGGAAAGCATAGTCAATTTTTTACTCTGAGGATCGAATTTGATCAACAGCATGACATCAGCAAGACCATCAAACGAATTGACTTGGGGTAAGTATCCTAAGTCTTTGAACTTAGATGAAGCATTCTTGACATCGGGGGGAAGTACGCTCATTCCCATCACTAAAACGTTTACAGGGCGAGTCAATTCGGAAAAACGCAGCCCGCCCCCGGAAATACTATCGCTATCGAATACAGCTGCTTCATCCGCACTCAGGTTGGCTTGCATTAAAGGAGTACTGCTTAAAGAAACCGCCAAAAGCGCTCCCGCCGTAGCTGATATCATTGCAATACCACTCATACCTACCCAGAACCATAACCACTTTCCGGATTTGGGATTATTCCCTTTTTCGTCATTTGAGTTAGGAGGGGACGCAGAATGACTGTCTTGCGCCGAAGTTCTTTGAATGGTCACTGACTTCCTCACACTTATTGATAAAAATTGAAATTTCTGCTTTGCATTTCAGCAGACGAATCAACCCATAATAGCTAACTCTTAATTATCAGTGCTAACGACACAACTTTCGTGTCAACCACAACACTTATAGCAGTATTTCTCCTACTTTTTTAGTTCATCCGGAGATGTTTAATAGAAGTATGCCAGTTTTATACTAAATTTGGTTGTAAAGGTGTTGGTCATCCCAAGGAAAAAAACACCCTTACTTGAGTATAAAATCTGTAGATAGGCAAATATTTTTATCTTAATTAAGACAAATATTTACCTAGTACTTTTTCCGCAAATTCGCTAAATCCAGGTACACGTTGAGACTTACCTTTGATTTTACGGATAATTAACCACACACTTACTATAAAATAACCACTTGTAACGAAACTGTTAAGTATTTCCAAACGTAGTGCTAAAAATTCTGAAGTTGAAGCTCCAGTTCCCAACAGTATGTATCCTATTATCCAAGTTAATGTTAATGTAATTGACAAGCGAGAAGCTCTTAGTTGTTCCCGACTTCCTTCACGACGATAAAGCGTCCATAAGGATGGGAAAAAACCAATCACCGGAATTAAATATATAAGTATTCCGATAAAGGAAATATCTTGTTTTTTGATTTTGCTTGAATTAGGAATAGATTCAAAATGCTTCATTAGTCTGAGTAAAATCCTAAACTAGGGGGATAAACGATTGGCCTGTATTCGGAGATAATAAGTTTATAGTCAGAGATTTGAATTAGCTGTCCGTTACATCAATTTTGGACATAATGAACCTTGCTTTATGGCAAATGCCTAGCCTTATACAAAATTACCCGATTTATAAACTCATTCGCTGCTTACGGCACGGTTCATTATCTGCTAAGCGGTGCTTCTTTACTAAAAAACGAGAACGGGACAAAAAGTACAAAAGACGCACCGCCACAGTATACGATTGCTTCGCCGATCTATAATTTCCTCTATATTTCCTTTAATCCCGTTCCGGAAAACTAAAAAAATGGGCAGGCTTTAAAACAAGTGAACTCGTCGTGAAGAGCGGCATCTAGCAATAACTAAGCTTGCCTATTTTTTTGCGTAAATTCTAACCCTTCAGTAACTGGCTTTAATTATGCACACACGTAAGCTCCTTAACTGGTGGCAAACCTTAACTCCAATAGCGCGAATTGGCGCGATCGCCGCTTTTGCTCCACTTTTAGTGCTCAATGGTTGGGCTTTTTCAGTAATTTTTGATTACTTTCACTCGCTGGTAGTCATTTTAGCCGGTGCTTCAGTGCTAGCGTTTCTGCTCAACTATCCCGTAAGCTGGATGGAGCGTCAAGGTCTCAACCGAGAACCGATTGCAATTCTAGTATTTTTATTGACTTTATCTATTTTATTAGCATTAGGTGTTACACTTGTTCCCCTAGCTCTGACTCAAGCTCAGCAATTGGTAGCTCGTTTACCAGAATTGATTGATTCGGGACGCAATCAGTTAATGATGTTGAACGAAAAAGCTGATAACTTGGGTTTACCAATCAATCTGGATGGTTTACTAGTACAGATTAATGACCGTGTTAAAGGACAATTACAAGCTATAGCTGGACAAGTTTTGAATTTAGCGGTAATCACAGTAACTAGTTTGCTTGATATTGTCTTGACTATGGTTTTAACATTTTATCTGTTACAGCATGGTGGGGAACTGTGGCAAAGTCTGATAGGTTGGCTTCCTCAGAAATTCCGCAATCCTTTTTCGGAAACAGTACGCCTGAGCTTCCAAAATTTCTTTATAACTCAACTCATTTTATCTATTTGTATGGCATCAGCTTTAATTCCAACTTTTTTATGGCTAAAAGTACCTTTTGGTTTACTTTTTGGCTTGACTATCGGGATTATGGCGCTGATTCCCTTTGGTGGTTCTGTAGGTATTGCTCTTACCACATCTTTGGTAGCATTGCAAGATTTCTGGATTGGTATGAAGGCATTAATGGCTGCCGTAATTGTTCAGCAAATATTAGAAAATATAATTGCTCCACGAATTTTAGGTAGCTTTACAGGTTTAAATCCCGTCTGGGTTTTAATTTCTGTGCTAACAGGTGCTAGAATAGGCGGACTTTTAGGTGTAATTGTAGCGGTACCTACTGCTGTTGTAATTAAAACGGCTTTAGATGCTCTACGTCCTTCAATTTCAAGTAATGATAAAGGTGATGTTCCTTTTGAAGAAAGTATTGATTCTCATCACAAACAAACAGAGGAAACTAACTCCGAACTTAGTGTCCCTTCTGTTGATGTTGCTGCACCAAAAACATCTCCTCCAACAGCCTGAACATTAATATGAACTATCAAAGCTCAAGCATAATTTCCGTTCGCTTAAAGATAATTACTGGCAAAATATTATTTGTAATAGATATTATGTATCCCATTAAACTGGTTCTACAATGGAACCCATAAATAATATACTGTGAGTTTGATTATCTCTAATAGCGCAGAAAAAAGGACGGTTGACAATCATTCTAAATGGTTCTTGTGCAGGTATTATTGCTGACATTGCTCTTATTCCGATTGAAGTTACAGCAGCAGCTTCTGTACCTTCTTCATTAACTTCGACAAAAGTTTTATGTTTAACTTCACTAATTTTGAGATCCGTTCCCATTGCGGAAAAATTGGCGTTATCGCTAAATGCTTCTTTCATTCCTAATGCCGAAAGTGCATCATTTAGTCTAGTTTCATATTCCATTCTGAAGCGGGGTAAACGCACAAATCCTTCTCGCTCTGTAAACTGAGACATCCATTTTTCCCAGTTAACCGCATTCAATTTTTCGTAAAAAGAGTTCAAATTAGAATTTTGTTTGGGCAAAAATATATAGAAACTAATCCTACCATGTTCGCCGTAAGGTAAACTCACGGCTTGAAACTTTTCTGTTTCGTAATATTGATATTCTCCTGATTGTGACATCATCGGATGTTGTTTTATTTCACCTGATGAGAGGTGAAAATCAAAGGGTGCCGTTTGATCTTTTTCAAATTCTCTTGTCCAATTACCTTTAAAATAAATTGCATTCAGTAGATAAAGTACTTTGTTAGGGTCTATATTATCTATAATTTTATCTATTTTACCTTGAGTATTTTCTTTAACCCAATTATTTATTATATGAAGTGCATGTGAATCGGCAAAATTTAAACTTGTCACCCGCGCTTGATAAAATTCTTGATTATTTTGAATAAAATCCGATTTAAAGCTAACACTTTTATCTACCCATAAGGAGTTCGCTATATTTAATTTAACTTTAGGATCGGGATTTTTAAAACTCGCTTTTAATTCTGCATAGGAAGAATTTATTTGTTGTAAATTTATTCCTTGTAATTCTAATGCTTTAGCCATTTCTTCTTGAGTACTACCACTAGCTCCGTTATAAGTCATTGCTAGGGCAAGAGCTATACTTGAAGGTGAAACAAATAGATTTCGATTCCTGTCTCCAATTAATAATTGGGAAAATAAATTGAAACCAAACTTAATGTTAGCAGATACAAAAAATGTATCCAAAAATACAGCTTTGTTTTCCATTGGTAATTCGGATTGTGGCAAAGGAGATTCAGCAAGAGCCTTATTATTACTATTACTTAATTGAGAGCATCCGATGACACTCATAAGCATAACGCCGGCAGCAGCTAGAACGTAACGTCTTCCCAAACTTACAGCGTAACGTCTTTGCAAAAAGTTTTGCCGAGCATTGCTTAATTTTCGCTTCATATCACCACCACTATTACCATCCCGCTTTACTCTGAATATGACATCTGGGATTAAAACATACTTGGATGGTTACAGTTTTGGCAACAGAATATTGATGCCAACTATTGGTTTAATGGTTAAAGGTAAAATTTAAAGATTTTAGTTACTTATATTACAATTTTCTCCATAATATCTTATACTATCAGGAAAGTAGAGGTCAATTGTAGTAGTCAAATATTTAAAACAGTATGCAAATATTTAAAATATATTATTAGACCTACTTGAATCTGAGTTTTAGGTGCAATGAGCGATCAGAAACATAGCTCTCTAAGTAATAATATTTCTTTTCAAGAAGTTTTAAGATTTGTTGAAAATTTAGTTATAGCTAAAACAGGTAAACATCTCTCAAATATAGAAGTCTTAGTTTTACGCGGTTCTTGGAAAAACCAGAAGTATAACCAAATTGCTGCTGAAGGTGGTTATACTGATGAATATTTGAAAAATGATGTTGGACCAAAACTTTGGAAACGCTTATCCCAAGCTTTAGAAAAGAAAATTAATAAAAGCAATTTTAAAGCTATTTTAGAGCATTATATTTATCAAGAAGAACAAGGAAAACTAATTCCGAAGGAATTACCACATAAAGAAAACTTTTTGAATAAGCTTCAACTTCCAGAATTACCTCAACCCACATATCATAATCTTCCATCACGGGACTATACAAAATTATTAAGTCGCTCTTGGGAAGTAAAAAGATTGTTGGAATTACTTTCTTTTGAATGGACTACTCCTTGTGTGAGTATTGAAGGAATAGGAGGTTCTGGAAAAACAACTCTCGCTTTGGATATTGCTTATCGCTGCTTGAAAGCTAGCAACGATGTTTACCTTGGAAGATCCAATGACGAAGCTATCCCGACTTTTGAATTAATTATCTTTACTTCTGCGAAATCTCAATTTTTTACAACCAAAGGTATTGTACCTCGCTTAAGACGAGAAAGAACTTTAACAGATATTTTTACAAGTATTATACGTACAATTAACTTTTACAATTCTCCTCTGACAAGTTTCGATCAAGCCTACGAGCAAGTCTACAAATACCTAGCAAATATGCGGACTTTGCTAATTATTGATAATTTAGATACTTTAGAAGAAGAGCAACAAGTATTAAGTTTTTTATACGAACTTCCTCCCACGGTAAAAGCTTTAATTACCAGTAGAGAGAAAACTCCTTTCACCTCAATTTCTCTATCCTCTTTTACTAAAACTGAAGCTTTAATATTTATCCAACAAAAAACATCTGAAAAACAAGTTGATTTGAATTTAAAACAGTATATTCAATTATATCAAACAACAGGAGGAATACCTGCTGCAATTATTTATGCTATCAATAGGCTAGCTGCTGGTTATAGTTTCGAGAATGTAACATCGGATTTTATGCCTTCTCAAGGAGACTTTTCCCGGTTTTATTTTGATAGTTCAGTAAAGCCTTTCAAAGGAGAAGCCGCTCATCAATTTTTAATGGCTTTATCAATTTTTGCACAACCTGCTTTACATGAAGCTCTATGCGCTGTTGCGGGCTTAGATAATGCTACCAGTACAGCAGATGCTTTAGCTAAGTTGCAACAACTTTCCTTGATTACTTATCGCCAAGGAGGTTATATCATGCTACCTTTAACTCGTGAATACGCGCTTTCAGAAATGGCAAGCAATCCTGAGTTTGAAGAACATGCTCGTAATCGTTGGGTAAAGTGGTATCTCGATTTTGCTCAACATTATGGACATAAAGATTGGCGAGAATGGCAAGATTATCAACATTTAGAACAAGAATGGGATAATTTGACTCAAGTCATTGAGTGGTGTATATCAAATGACCGTTATAACGATGTCTGCAAACTTTGGCAAGATGTGAAATGCTATACATATTCACTCTCTTATCGACAAAATCGTTTAAGTTATTGGGATACACCACTTTTATGGTTAGAATGGCTTAGTGAAGCGGCTGTTTCCCGTTACGACTTGAAAACCGCTGCTGAAATAATTGGCGATCGTGCCTGGAAGTTGACTTTAATGGGGCAAGAACAGAATTTAGCTTTAGCGGATGAATTGTTTAGTCAAGCTTGGGAATTACATCAGCATTTAACATTAGATGTGCAAATAGATTTAGCGATTCATATAGGCGTGTGGCATATTCAAAAACAGCAATTTACACAAGCAAAGCATTGGTTGAATCGAGCTCAAAATTTATTAGAGAGTTCTGATAATTCTCAACTGAATTCGTATATGGCAACTCGCTTATCTTTGCACATTTTTTATTATCAAGGCGAAATTCATTATAAAACCGAAAATTATAAAGAAAGTAAAATTTTATTTCAACACATATTTCAACAAGCTCAATTAATTGGTTGGCGGCGTGCAACTTTTCTTGCTAAAGACTTTTTAGCAGATATTGCAATTAATCAAGGAAAATTAAAACAAGCACAAAATTATTTGACAGAAGTTTTACAAGTAGCAGAAGAAAATCAAGATAAATGTAGTAGAGCCTATACTAAGCGTTCTTTAGGTCGTTTGGAGAAAAAGCGAGGTAACTTAAATGTGGCCGAACGTTGGATAAATGAAGCTAAGATAGATTTTGAAACTTTAGGCATGAAGACAGAAGCATTGGAAGCTCAAGCATTACTCCAAGTTATTAAGTCTTGAATGTAAAAAATTATAACTACCAGCATATTTTTACGAATAAGTCTAGAATCTAATAATTCATTATTTGTTATAGCAAAAGAAAATGTCGCGAGTATTTTTTGTCGCTTATTTTTATTAAAATATTCATTTTTAAACAACAATAACTACCTTTTACTTAACTTTTCCCTGCTGACAGATAGTAAATATTATTTCATAATATAAACGTGTAATCTGCTTCTTGCCTATAAAGCAGTTAGCCTTATTCAAGGTATGCACAGTTGGAACACACTGATAGAGGTTTGAACATCAGGTGATGCATCTTTTCTCAGACTTATAGTATTTTTAAATGTTAAGGTGATAGACGTTGAAAAAATTTTATAGCTATTTAATCATTTTGGAGGGATGCATCTATCATTTAAATAATTACAAATACTTAAATAATTAATTATTTTACAACGTCTGAATTTTAATATCAGAGTGACGCATATTTTCTCATATTTACAGTAGCTTAAAAGTATTATAATGATGCATGTATATTTTTTTGATAAAACTAGATTTGTTAAATATTAAGAATACAAAATATTGCTGATACTATTATTTAAAGTAATTGTTTAGATTTTCTTAGTTTGCCATCTATGAAATATTTATTTATAAGATAAATATATAGTAATTCAGAATCAAACTTAAGAAAATAGTTAACCTCTGAAAATCGCTCTTACGAGTATTTTTTACCAAATTTTATAGTTCAATTTATATATTGTGTAATATTAAATCTTTTGGCATCGGAATTATATTTTTTCAAACAAAGGAATATGAAGAAGAACACCACCATTACGTACCCTCATATTTATGTAAACCTAGCTCAAAAAGTCTATTTAGCTGGAATTCAATTTTGTATACAAAACTAAATATAGTTATGTTTTTTTGAGCTGACTTACTTAGATATAATTCAAGGGTTGTATCTAGTTCCTAGGATAAATTATAAATCCCATAAATTGCACTCGTAGATAAGTCTTGTAGGCAAACTATCGGTGCATAATTAAGATTGTTTAAATTTGCGACCATTAGAGCTTTTATAAAGACGTGCATCTCTCTCAATAGCTTGGGTAGTGAAATAAAGAACTAATGGCACGACTGTAATCATAACTAATCATCAGAACTCAGTATTATTCAATACAATAGGAACAAAAAATTGAAGAAAAGGAATTTTTCTAACTAATATACGAAAAAAACTACCTTTTCCTTAACTTTTATATATTGACAAAAAGTATTTTCAAATTAACAATCAGAAGTCGGAGAACCATTTCAATCTAAAATTCACATTTATTAGTTATTATCTGTACACAATATTTTATGTATAACGACCAGAAAGTCAGCTTAAATAGCATTCGTACTTTAGTTTTTATTGACGATACTGTGGAAGACTTTCAGAGTTTGATTAAAGCATTATCACCTTCTTCACAGATAATTGTAATTAAATCTAATTCTAATGAATTGGAACAAATGACTCAGACTTTAAATAAATATACGTGCCTTGAAAGTCTTCATCTTATTTCTAATGGTTCCCCTGGTTGTCTATATTTTGGAAAGAGTTATTTAAGCTTGTTCAATATAAAATACTATGCTTATCAACTAAAAACTTGGTCGGTTCCAAATATATTACTTTATGGATTTAATGTTGCAGCTGGAAATATAGGCAAGGAATTTATTAAGCGTTTGCATCTAGTAACAGGTGCTAATATTGGTGCATCTATATGGGGAGTTGATTATACAGAGAAAGGAGTTTGTTTACAGTTAAATTATTTTCTCGGAGAAATAAACCATAATTTAACAATCTTACCCGAGCCATGGCAAAGGAAAATTACTGTTTTTCAAAATCGATAAGTTTGAGCTTTTTCAATTAAATATTTATCCAAACACCAAAATATTTTTGATGTTGTTGAAACATATTTTTAATTTTACTTGAAAAATCCTAAATAACTCTATATATCAAAGGAGATAAATTGTTAAAGTACACGAAGAAAAAACAGGGAACACAACCAATAGAGCAAATAAAAGTACTTACTTTTGCTGGACTTCCTCCTCATAAAGGCATAAAACTAGACTGTTTACTCGGGGAAATCGATTGTTTGGATCGACTATGTAATATTTATTCAAACATTAAAGTTGATGGAAATCCTATTTTGAAAGAAGCTCTATTTCAAAACATTCCTCATTGTGCAAGCACTCTGACATTAGAGTGGCTTGCAAAAAGTCACGATCGGCATGTTTGGAAAGATTCTCAGACTATAACAATCCTAAATGTTGCAATTAATGGTATCAAAAATGCTCCCAGTACCAAAGATATTATTCCTGACAGAACTATTCATGCTTACAGTAACTTCAATTTCAGTCTAGGTGGATTGATTAGCTTTGACTCTGATGGGGATAGCTTCACTTTAAACGTTCACCTCAATCACAGCTTACCGGAATCTTGTTGGCAAAGTTTTGACCCCACCATCATAGTCAACGCTTCCCTTAGGTGAAGCTTCTCGGGAGGAGATACTTTATTAACGGCACGAGGTACGCCAGATTTTATTTTATAGCCTGCATTTCTACTGTAATTAGATTAGACCGACATTCTCAATTTAATCGTAGATATTGGCTTGACTTTCATCTCAAACTCCCCTCATGATGGTCGATTTGTCAGGCTTTCCGTCGAGATAGCTAAAAACTTCACCAATATCTACACGTGGTCGAGTAAGTTGTGTTATTCTACCAATAGGTTGACAATCAGCTGCCTCGCTTGGCTCATTCAAAATATCCATCGCGATACCAAAGTGTTCTTCAAATAACACTTGAGTTTTCTCGAAAGCTGTTTGTAAATTATCTTGATCTATTTTCCCCCGCTTGCCTAAGTAAGGAAAATGATGGATGAATTTACCGAATAGTATTTCACAATCTTCGGTGTATTTGATAGTATCAATAATGTGATAGTGCCATACACGATCAATTTCTTGACTCGGAACAAGCTGACCGTTAGGGTAAAGATAAATCAAAAGCAAAAACATTAGATAACGTGAAATTGCCTGGTTTGTTTTTTCAATATTCCATTTATCCTTGTTAGAATATATTAGTTCATAGGCGATTGGTTCTAAGTCGAGCTGTGTTAATTTTCCGATGAACGTCTGAACATCAGTGGGTAAAGTAGATTTAGCGAATAACATTGCTTCCACTCCAGATTAAAGGATTGAGTGAAGAAAGGGCGAATTAAATTCCACACATCAAATTCCATTGGTATTAATTCTCTATCCGGGTTTTTTAGAATACACAGTAGTATTTTCTACTTCCTTAATATTAGTGTAAAGTTTTTGTGAAGAAGCTAGAGATAATTGTAAATAATTCTGATATCTGAAATGGTATTTATCAGGAAAATTATAATTTTAAGTCTTTTCTTAATTATCGGTAAGCTTACTTACTTAGTCAGGAATAGCCGCAATTGTCACAATATCCTGTTGGTGCGTGACAGATCAGCGAGCCATACCTTCGATATTATCAAGAGTAGCAGCTTTCTGATAATGTTCTTTAGCTTTAATTAAATCTCCAAGATGTTCGTAGGATTTACCCAAACCAATTTCAACCTTGGCTTTATCTTCATTGCTGCTAATAAATTTTTTCGCTTGTACTAGCGCTAGGGAGCAAGATGCTCCCACTAAAAATTTTATTTTTGTAAAATTGGGATGCTCTCGTTTAATCCAGGAATGGTTATATATACATAACAACAAATTATTCAAATAATTTATGAAGTATTGAATATGATCAATATAAAAAATAAGGGTATGTAAAATACCCTTAAGTAGAATATAAATAATGAACAAGAAACAAATTAATTTTTAATTATTAGATGGAGTCCACCAAGCTAAAGCATAATGTTGAGTGGGTTTGTTAACACTATTCTTAAATTTGACGCGGATTTTATAATTACCATTGTCCGGTACAGAACAAAAAATATGTTCTACGCTATCAACGCGGCTGACTGAAGCGCATTTGCTGCGATTTTCTGAAGATTTTGTGTCAGCTTTGACTAAATACAAATCGAGATTGTTCAAACCGCGATCGCGAAATATTTCTCCTTTATCATATTTACCATTATTGTTAGTATCGCCAAGTTCAACTAACCTATCCCAGGCCAAAGTAATAGCAACAAAACTTCTTTTTTGTAAAGGTTTTGCTAAAGTATAATCGACTGAAGTCCCGGCGAAAATTGCACGATAATCCCAACCAATTGCCGGTACTGGTTTCTTTGGACTCCATTGTCCAGCGCTGAACTGTTGGTAAGCACGAAAAGCATTTAAATGCCCGGTTCCCATTTGGGTATGTAAAGGAATAGCTTTATCTTTGTAAGCATCAGAAACCAACCAATCTTTATTTTGTTTATCAATTAAGGTGCGAGTCATTCCCAACTTCAAGCCATTTCCATTATCTTGAATCTTCTCCGCCGAATTGAGCAAAACAGCTTTCATCACTTCATGTTGGCGAGAATCAATGCTCCAAGCAAATTTTTGTTGAGGGGATGTTTTTTTCGCCTTGACGGGTACCCATGAGAATTTTTTTCTCCTTAAAGAATTCTCATGGGAGGCCTTGAGTAACATCCGATCGCCAAATTCTTGTAATAAAGCGACGGTTCCCGTAAGATGAGGCGTTGCGAAACTTGTACCCGTAACCTTTTTAGCTCGTCCATCGGGATTAAGCAAACGAATATTATTTCCAGGAGCAACTATACTGATGGTACGACGGGGACCTAAATTAAGTTCTTTACCAGCTAGGCGTGCAGTCATAGATTCGTTGATCGCAACCAAGTTGGAAACGTCAAGTTTTTGAAAAATCCCTCCCCGGCGAGAGGAAAAGGCAACGTTTACTCCATTAAAATTATCTGTAGGAATAGGAATACCACCCTTTCCTTGATTACCTGCAATAGCATATAAAACATTATGAACGCGACTAGACCAATCAACACATAATGTAAGTAAAGCTTTACCGTCCAAAACAGGTTCTGGTCTTGGATCGCGGCTTAAAGGTTCCCCAAAACTGAAGTTAATAGCCCGAACATCATTACCATTTTGTAAAGCAATGTGTTGCGCTGATAGGCATTCCTCGGGTTGCCCCATACCTTTGCTAGAACCAACAGCAGAAGAATATAAACGCGCTCCTGGAGCAACACCCCGAAATCCTTTATCGTTACTAACCATTACGCCAGCTACATTGTAGGCATGAGGATCTACTCCTTTATTCGACTTGGCGGGTTTATTACGCTGAAAAACACCCGCCAAGGATATAGAGCGATTTTTGGAAACAGATTTATCTACTCCAAATTTACCTGGACGACCTATTTCTACTTGGCCAAGCGCAATTTTTCGACCGGATAGATTATATGGTGGTTTATGTAACTTCAAAGCATCAATACCTCCACTACCAACAGAAGTGGTCAAAGCAAATACTGGCACAATGCTTAAACACGAAGCACTCAATCCCCAAATCACCCAGGTTAGTTTTTTCATTTCGATTAGTAATTATTATTTGTTATTTGTTAGGAGTTAGGAGTTAGGAGTTAAGAATTAAGCTGCTACGCATTTAATTTGTATATTACTAGCGAGCAAGATGTGTGTCCTAAGTCCCTCCGGGACGACATAAAGGTACGGACACGCAACGCGTAACTACTACTTTTTCACATTTTTGCATTATTCAATGCCCGCTGCACATCAGCTTATCTACCTCCTCGATCTCAATATTCCCCCTATCCCCATATTCCGCCTATCCTTCTATATCTATATCTCCCCCCTTATCCCCTCATCTCCCTATCTCTTTTTCCAATCTTTGTTTTTTTAATGAGAAAAATCTCAATATTTTGTTACAATGCATACAGAAGAGGACGCTTTAAGACCCACTAGCCATGACCAATAAACATTCTAAAAAACCCGTTGTTATCGCTCCATCCATCCTGTCAGCGGATTTTAGCCGTCTCGGAGACGAGGTTCGCGCAGTAGACGAAGCTGGAGCAGATTGGATTCACGTTGATGTAATGGATGGTCGTTTTGTACCTAACATAACGATAGGTCCTCTGGTAGTGGAGGCACTTCGTCCAGTGACTCAAAAGCCTTTAGATGTTCACTTGATGATTGTAGAGCCTGAAAAGTATGTAGGGGATTTTGCTAAAGCAGGTGCAGACCACATTTACGTTCATTGCGAGCATAATGCTTCTCCTCATTTGCATCGTACTTTAGGACAGATTAAGGAATTTGGTAAGAAGGCGGGAGTTGTACTAAACCCCGGCACTTCTTTAGATATGATTGACTACTGTCTGGATTTGTGCGATTTAGTATTAATAATGAGCGTAAACCCCGGTTTCGGCGGTCAAAGCTTTATCCCTGGAGTTTTACCGAAAATCCGCAAACTGCGTCAAATGTGTGATGAGCGCGGACTCGATCCTTGGATTGAAGTTGATGGTGGACTTAAAGTCAACAATACTTGGCAAGTTTTAGAAGCTGGTGCTAATGCCATTGTTGCAGGTTCGGCAGTATTTAAAGCCAAGAGTTATAAAGAAGCTATCGAAGGTATTCGCAACAGCAAGCGTCCCCAAGAATTTTTACCCAAGGCTTCTTAACACAATTTAATCAACAAATATAATATTCCCATCACCTGATACCCCTCCTCTTAATTAACGGAGGGATTTTTTTGTAATGAAACTTTAATTTTCCCTATAAATAGAGGCTAAATCTGCACCTGAATCAAAGCATAATCGCTATATTTTAACCGAAAAGTAAAAACCCAGTTTATTGTTCAAACTGGGTTTTTAAAGCTATTTTTCTTATAAATTTAATCTAAGAAACCCATCAAAGAAAAACTATCATCAATTTCATTTGATGCTACCGGACGATTACCCATAACAGAGTAAGTTTCAGAAACCACCAAACCGCTCTTAGCAATGGGACGAATTCCAGATAAGTTAATTGTGTCGGTTACCTGCATCTTATTAGCCGTAATGGGACGAATTCCCATAATATTGACCGTCTCCACTACTTGCAAATCGCTGCTGCTGATGGGACGTTCCCCAGAAACCATCATTGTTTGTGCAACATCCAAATCACTAGATGCTATAGGGCGTTGCCCAGAAACAGCAAGAGTTCCGGTGACTTCTTGCTTGGTGGAATTATTAGTCTCGGTAGTGTTGTCTTGATTCTCTGTAGTCACGCTTTCACCTTCTATATTTTCAAGTTTTGTACTGGTTTGCGCTCCAGTCTTGGTTTATCTTTATCGGGTACTGACCGTTCTACCATTACTGCTGAGGATCACGATCCTATACCTCTAATAAATAAATGATTTTTAGTATGGATCAGTTAACTAAAAATTTACTTTTATTCATTAAGTTTAACTTTAAAAAACCTTCTGTAGGTATAAGTATCTTTAAAAGTGAAACATAAGTCAAACTTAAGGGTTAAGTATTGTAAAGATAGGTGTACATCAGTTGTATTTTTCATATTTAGATTCAGAGTTGAGAAAGGCGCACTATTCGCTACCATGAAATAGGTTGAATCTGTCCCAAGCTGATGAAAAATTTTTTAGTCAAAGCTCCTTTTGAACCCACAGGTGACCAACCCAAAGCTATCGAGCAGCTTGTGGAAAGTATTACAGCAGGAAACCGTTATCAAACGCTTTTGGGTGCTACTGGTACGGGTAAAACTCATACTATTGCCAGGACGATTGAAAAAATAGGTAAACCCACTCTCGTCTTAGCTCATAATAAAACTTTAGCGGCACAGCTTTGTAATGAATTGCGCGAGTTTTTTCCCCAGAATGCGGTGGAATATTTCATTAGTTACTACGATTACTATCAACCAGAAGCTTATATTCCCGTTACCGATACTTATATTGAAAAAACGGCTCAAATAAACGATGAAATCGATATGTTGCGACATTCCGCAACCAGGTCTTTATTTGAACGTCAAGATGTAATTGTTGTTGCTTCTATTAGTTGTATTTACGGTTTGGGGATACCGACAGAATACTTAAATGCCGCGATTCCTTTACAAGTAGGGATGGAAGTTGACCAACGGGAAATACTCAGAGACTTAGTATCAGTTCAATACAGTCGTAACGACATAGAAATGGGTAGGGGACGTTTCCGAGTACGTGGCGATGTGTTAGAAATTGGTCCGGCATACGAGGATAGAATTATTCGCGTTGAGTTTTTTGGCGATGAAATCGACGCTATTCGCTATATCGATCCGGTAACGGGGGAAATTATGCAAAGTTTGACGGCGGTGAATCTATATCCAGCGCGTCACTTTGTTACACC
>JBCCSG010000022.1:0-38408 GCA_039200565.1 Cyanobacteria bacterium P01_D01_bin.50
GTTCGTTATTTACATGTTAAACACGATAAACAAGCTGCTGTTGTAGATTACATCAAACAGAATTTTAGCGAAAACTTTTTTACCATTACTCAATCTGAAGCGATGGAATTAGGTTTGTTTGGAATTGCGGGTAAACCTTTGGGTATGGAAGCTCAAGATAGAATTGGCGATTTACTACTTATTTCCCATAAAGACTGGATATGTCGTCAGCATATAACTAATGAAGAGCGCTTGCATACACATCTTGGAGTTCATGCTGGTTTGAGTCGTGCTGAAATGTTGATTCCGTTTTTGGCTTATCGGTTTTAAAGATAAAAGAATAGGGAGATAATGCGATCGCGAGCCGAAACAAACCCATTGCCAAGTATTAGGCTCGCACTACCAAACATTTTTATTCTATTTGGAACTATCGTAACAGATAATATCATTGTCACAATACCCTTGATTGGTGCCGTACACTCACTGTCTTATTATTGCCTTAAAATCAAACAAAGTGTCACTTCCCGTCACGTGCCTCTACGAGCAAAATATGCCAGTTGCGGCCATTCCTAATTACATTGAAAAACCCGGCTTTGTGAAAAAACCGAGTTTTTAAAAGATCCAATTATTATCATTAATATGCTTCATTACAACTGTTTTTTCAAAGATTGTAAAGAAGCCCAACGACTATCAATAGGTTTATTTTCTGTTTCAATATTTTGATTTTGCTCAATTCCAGGGCAATCTTGATCGCATAACTGACGCTGAGGAATTTCTAAACACATTTGTTCGTATAACCAAACACTAGGATGAAAATATCCCTCGGGTGATAAAGTTTCTACCAATTCATCTAAAGCGACTTCTCTCTCTGCGAGAAATTCTTCTTCGATGTTACCGGTTTCTTCTAACCAAATAATTTCTGAAGTATCAACACAAACGCGATGGTTGTATTGTTGTAAGCAACGATTGCAGGTTAAAGTCATGATTGCTTCAGCATTAGCCGAAACTTCTAAATAATTACCACAATGCTGCACGCGAATATTACCGCGAACTGGCGTTAAGGTATTTAAATCCAGTAGAAATTCTTTAACTTCTATATCTTCTATCGGTTTTGACGCTTTAGCAAGCTGAGGAATATAAATTGCGTCCATATAATTTACCGTTGACTGATTATAAATAATGTCAAAAGGAATAAAGGGATAGGTTACAATTTCTGAAAAAAAATGGACAAGCTATCGATAGAAAATACTGCGACACGATATGAAAAACTAGTTTATAAAGCCTGTCCTTTTTCTTGATAACAATTCAAGAGGCTTTTAAAACAAATTAACTCGTGCACAAGAGCGGCATCTCTCAAAAAAAGCCTATGAGCATATTTTTGCGGAAATTGTAACCATTTATTTTTTAAGGCTCCATATCCAAGTAACGAAGTTTTCAGATATTACTTGAAATATATCCCAAACTCTATTTACCGATTACCATGGTGCTGGACGCACAACCAAATGACGGTGTGGTTCTTTACCTTGACTGAAGCTTTCTAAATCTTCAAAGTCCTTCAATAAAGTATGTACTTGACGACGTTCGGCTGAACTGAGGGATTTTACTTCCACTTCTCTTCCGGTAGTACGAACTTGATCGATTATTTCTTCTATCATGTTGCGAATTTCGACTGACCTAGCCGCGCGGTAGCCGTTTAATTCTATTGTATAGGATGCTTGTTCCTCAGTTTCTTGGTTCAAGTTCATAATAGAATTTGCTAGATACTGAATTGCATCTAGCACTTTACCATCCCGTCCAATCAAAGTTTGGATTTGATTGTCATTTAAATTGGATTCGGAAATTGTCAACCAATAACTATTAAGAGAAAGTGGATCTCTTTGTCCTAAGGTATTTTCCTCTTTACTGCTTTCAATCTCCACAGAGAACCCGGATAATTGCAGCAGTTCTTTTAACCATTGCTCTCCGCGCAGCATCCGACTATCGCTCATCATTAGCTTGTTGCTTTCTTTTTAGTACTTTTTGGCTCGAAGGGTAGCGCTTTTGCCTCTGCGCTTAGAAGTTCTTTTTCTTGTGCGTCTACAATCTTTTGTATTTCTTCAGGTAAAGGCTCGCGGGAAAGGATGTAAGTTTGTAGGGTTTGGAAAATATTACCAATTACCATATACATCAATACTCCAGCTGGTAAGGGGAAGAATAAAAACATCCCGGAAAATAGAACTGGAGTAATTTTACTTACTGCATTTTGTTGTGCATTATCACTTGAATTGTTTTGTCCGGTAATTAACTGACTCACATACAGGGAAACCCCGAACAATCCAATCATCGAGACAATATCCCAATGAATTGTGCCGTCATCATCAAATGCGCCGACTCTACCCAAAGCGTCGATAAACAAAAATCCCGTATCTGCAGCTAATCCGGGAATATTTCCTTGAATAGTTACATCTCCAGGTTGTAAAGCTTCTATATTACCTTCAGCATCAATACTGATCCGTTCTGCTCCTTTAGTTACTTTCCATTGAGGATTTAACTTGTTTGCAGTTTCGGGGTGTTCTTCCAACAATTGGTCGAATGGTTTCCCATCTACTGTTTGATACTGAATCTTGGTGTGTTCTCCCACGGCGAGCTTATTTCCTCCGGGAAGAATCGCCGACACTTTTATGCGCGAGCCTTCATCTATGTAAATACTTTGCGGTTTCGTCGCGAATGCTGCTGGTTGAATTCGTTCGATTTGTTCCCTAGGAATAATTTGTAAGTTCACATTGGAGTTGGCAGTCGCGAAAGGCGAACCCCGTAAAGTTGCAAAAAGTGCTAGTAATACAGGCATTTGCAAAAGCACGGGGGCACAACCAGCTAGTGGATTACCAAATTCTTTTTGAGCATTCATCATCTCCTCTTGCTGCTTCTGCGGATCGTCTTTATATTTCTCTTTGACTTCTGCCATCCGCTTCTGCATCATCGGTTGCACAATCTTCATCTTCCGCATATTGCGTATTGAGCCTGCACTCAAAGGGTAGAGTGAGAAGCGGATAATTAATGTTAAAGCAATAATCGCCAATCCGTAACTCGGCACAATACCATAGAACAAGTCTATGATTGGCAGCATTACATTGTTTGAGAGGAACCCAATACCAAAATCCATTATTTTGAATTCAACCCTATAGACACTAAATTAACTGAATCTAATTTATCTGAATCTCCATAAAAAATGCGACTAGCTATCCTACGGATAGCCGCACATTTTTTTTTAGCACCGATAGTGCAATCAGCGCACTAGGTAGAGATCGCACCAATTCAAAACTAAAAATTAAAAATTATTTTTAAATTTGTATTTTGTATTTTGAATTGATTTGTCCTGCTACTTACTTAACTAGCAGCATCGGCAAATTTGGGATTTTTGGTAGCTACCTGTTGAGAAATATAATTGTAAATTTCTCTAAACTTAGGAACCGCTCTTAACTCTAAACGGCTACCATCTCTAAGGGTTAGCACCATGTCACCCCATAAACCAATCCCGCGGGGAACCTTAGCAATTTTCACAATTTCTGAGTAAATTATGTCGGAACGATCGCGTCCCATCCAACCACCTGTAACTGATATACGGCGATCGCTAATACGGTAGCGCAGCCATAATTTTCTCACAATAGCGCCAACGGCTAATGGTATACCAACAATAGTAAGACCAATTAGTATACCTATAATTAAATCCCCAATATGAGGACCACCTTCAAAATAAACTTCTTCACGAATGCCCATTGAAGACCTCGGCTTTTACCAACAACTGCTCTAATTCTTGCAGAAATTGTTTGCTTCCGCACTTTTGTTCTGCGGCTGTTGGTTTGACAACTACTACTAATCGCCATTCGGGCGGTAATTTAGGCAATAATTCATAGAAGACAGCTGCAATTTGTCGTTTCAAGCGATTGCGAACTACAGCTTTCTTACTAACTTTGGTGCTAATTGATATCCCTATTCGTAATGGAGAAGGATTTTCTCCTGTTCGTTTTAGTGTTTTTTTATGGGGCATATCCGAAGAAGGTGACTTACCATTACATGGTGGTAATGCTCTGAGGGTCATGTAATAACCATGACAGCGAAATCCTTCCCGGAAAACTGCCCTAAAATCGTGCCGAGACTTGAGTCGATTTGAAGATGGCAAAGCCACTGTCAAATATCCAAAGCGCGCCTTATACGCTCAAACGATGACGACCCTTGCTTCTTCTAGCTCGGATCACGTTTCTACCATCCGGTGTCCGCATTCTCGCACGAAATCCAGATGTTCTCTTTCTTTTACGGCTAGTGCCGCCCAGTGTTCTTTTCATAAATTTTCCTTCCCGGCACCTTTAAAAATTACAATCCGTTATTATACTATCGAATATATTAAAAGTAAATGAATTTGAAAGGGAATCGGGCATTAGGCATGGGGAAATAGAGAAGGGGATAAGCGGACAAGGAGAGATAATTTTTAATTTCTAACTCCTCATTTCTCACTACCCACCCCTCACTCCTTTAATTAATTGCCGATACTGATAATCCAAGTTCCTACGTAACGGGTAAGCGCTGTTTTATCTCCAGGAGATTGAATTAAGGCATTGAAGTTGAACATCCCGGGGAAATCTGGGTTTTCAACGTTGGATAAAATCAACTCGACATGCTGACCTGCGGGAATTGCTTCTTTGGGATAAATTTCGAGTACTCTACCTTCTTTATCCCACTTCACCTCAGAGACAGCAACTTTTTTACCTTTTTTCTTACCTACTTTAATTTCAACTTCATCGGTATCGAATTCTCCATCAAAGTACCTTGGGTAAGTAATGACAAACTTCTCAGCTGCCATTTTCATTTTTTTATCGGAAATTCTTAAACGGTATCGATCCCAATCGTTTGTTTGACCGCCAAAGTCTAATCGGTATGATAACTGATTTTCTCTCTTAACACCGCTAAACAATGTTAATCCAGGTAAACCTTGTGCGGAGGTGATGGCTGGCACTCCTGCAAGCAAAAAGCCAGTTATGGCTACAGCAGAAAGTAAACGTCGCATAGTAATCGCTCCTCTGGCAGAAATTTGTCCGTTGTATTAAGGCTGTACGAAGTTAACGCTCGTAACTAAACTTTACTACTGATTCCTAAATGATGGACGTAGATTACTTACAAAAGTGTCTTTGTACGTATAAAAACGTATTTAGTTTATATTAAATGTATTCTCATCAACAAAAATAACCGTCGTAATACTGAAAGTGTATTGTATTTCGCTAAATAAGTATTTAGACGTTTTTTAAGCTCCGATAAAAAGTATACATTATTTCATTTATGTCAAATTAAAAAGAGTTAAAGAAAAGTTGAATGTGATGAAAAGTTAATAGTGTTTCTAAATATGTATAACTGTTTCGAGAATGAAGTATTTTGTTAAAAAAATTGAAATGTGAAATCGAACAATTATCGACTAAATTACGTTATCTTCAGAAAGACAAGATTTATCTAATTAGAGACAATATGATTGCTGCTTATTTGCTTGTTTTCATTTTTAATTTTGTAAGTAGATAAAATAATTTAGCCCAATTATTCTTAAATTATTTAAGTTTGACTAATTACAAATATTTGGTATAAGGCAATAAATTTTTTTATTCTGTAAGCAATTAAAATGAGTACTGTTGAATCCCAAAAAAAAGTTAAAGATAAGACTCTTATTTTGGGAATCGACTTAGGATGAACAGTACAAAATTATTGTTAACAGCAAATAGGGTTACAACTTTTACGGGGCTGGCTCTGATTTTCGTCACAAGGTAGGCAATCATTATCCCAATGAATTTACCGATTATGTGAGCAGTTAGTAGTCGCAGTGGATAAGATACCAGTGCGTTTATTGTCTTACTAAAGATATTTTCACTGTTTCTAAAAAATAACTAACGATTAGGAGAATTCATGAGAATCGCAGTTGCTAAAGAAATAGAAGTTAGCGAGCGCCGTGTAGCATTAATTCCAGATGTTGTTTCAAAGTTGGTGAAAGACGGCTTTGAAGTATGGATAGAATCCGGTGCTGGAGAAAAAGCATTATTCAACGATTCTGATTATGAAACGGCTGGAGCTACCATTATTTCTGATACTGCAAAATTGTGGGGTGAAGCAGATATTCTGCTAAAAGTCAGTCCCCCACAACAAAGAGAAGATGGAAGTGCGGAGATCGATTTATTAAAGGAAGGAAGCGTACTAATGGGATTTCTTAATCCTTTAGGAAATCCATCGCTGGCTGAGCAACTAGCACAACGTAAAGTGAGTGCTTTGAGTGTAGAAATGATTCCTCGCACCACCAGAGCGCAAAGCATGGATGCTTTATCTTCCCAAGCTTCTATTGCGGGTTACAAATCGGTGTTAATCGCTGCAGAAGCATTACCGAAATATTTTCCCATGCTGACAACAGCAGCCGGTACCATTGCACCAGCCAAAGTCTTTGTTATGGGTGCAGGTGTGGCTGGTTTACAGGCGATCGCAACTGCCAGACGTTTGGGTGCAATGGTAGAAGCTTTTGATATTCGCCCTGCTGTTAAAGAAGAAGTGCAAAGCTTGGGAGCAAAATTTGTCGAGGTTAAATTAGAGGAAGAAACAGCTACTGCTGGCGGTTACGCGAAAGAAATTTCTGAGGAAAGCAAAAAGCGCACTCAAGAAGCTGTCAATGACCGAGTCAAAAATGCTGATGTAGTCATTACTACTGCTCAAGTTCCGGGTAGAAAAGCACCTCGCTTGGTGACAGAAGAGATGATTGCACAAATGAAACCTGGTGCAGTAATTGTCGATTTAGCCGCCGATCAAGGTGGTAATGCAGCTTATACAGAACCTGGTGGAAATGTAGTCAAAAATGGTGTGATTATTATTGGTCCAGTCAATTTACCATCATCTGTGCCAGTTCATGCCAGTCAGTTGTATTCTAAGAATCTGCTTGCCTTGATGAAATTACTGATTAAAGACAAAGCTTTGAATATCGACTTTTCAGACGATATCGTAAATGCTGCTTGCGTCACCCATAACGGTGAAATTCGCAATCAACGGGTAAAAGATGCTTTACAAGCTTTGACAGTTAACAATTGATTATAATGGGAGTTTTTTGACGTGACAGAAGCATTAATTGCTGCTCTATTTGTGTTTGTTTTAGCTTCTTTTACCGGATTTGAAGTTATTAATAAAGTACCACCAACTTTGCATACGCCTCTGATGTCTGGCTCTAATGCTATTTCTGGTATTGCTGTACTGGGTGCAATTGTAGCCGCTGGTGCGAATGAATCAAATTTATCAGTAATTCTTGGTTTGATTGCTGTGGTATTAGCAACTATTAACGTTGTCGGTGGTTTTTTAGTTACTGACAGAATGTTGCAAATGTTCAAGAAGAAAGCAAGTTAGTTAGTAGTTAGTGGTTATTTGTTGGTGGTAAGTAGCTAGTTGTTATCAACCATCAACTATTAACCATCAACTATCAACCATCAACTATCAACCATCAACTATCAATTATCAAGTGAAATTATGAGCGATTTTTTGCCAACTGGAATTCAGATAACGTATTTAATTGCTGCATCTTTGTTTATTCTGGGTTTAAAGAAGTTAGGTTCCCCTGCTACGGCACGAAACGGTAATGTAATGGCGGCTGTAGGTATGTTGTTGGCAATTGTCGCAACTCTCCTAAATCAGCAGGTGTTGAATTATCAAATGATTCTGTTGGGTTTGGGAATTGGTTCCGTTGTCGGTGCGATCGCCGCTTATACGGTGCAGATGACGCAAATGCCCCAAATGGTAGGTTTACTAAATGGTTTAGGGGGTTCAGCTTCAGCGTTGGTGGCGGTTGCTGAGTTTTGGCGGTTGCTGGATACTTCTCAACCGATTGGTTTAGATGTAAATATTTCGATGCTGCTGGATGTGTTTATCGGCGGTATCACTTTTACGGGTAGTACGATCGCCTTTGCGAAGTTACAAGGCATTCTCAAGGGCTCGCCGATTACTTATCCTTTGCAGCAACCTTTTAATATTTTACTGTTAGTTGCTTATGTTGTCGGTAGTGGATTTTTGATTGTAAATCCTTACAATTTACCCGTATTTTTAGGGATAGTTGGCGTTTCATTACTGTTAGGTATTTTGTTCGTTATCCCTATCGGTGGTGGCGATATGCCGGTGGTAATTTCCTTGTTGAACTCCCTTTCTGGTTTGGCTGCTGCTGCTGCTGGTTTTGTGGTGATGAACAATATGTTAATCATCGCCGGTGCTTTGGTGGGAGCAAGTGGTTTAATCCTTACACAAATTATGTGTAAGGCAATGAACCGTTCTTTATTTAGCGTGTTATTTACTGCTTTTGGTACTGATGGTGGTGGTGGTGCTGCTAGCGACAGTGACAGCGATAAAGTCGTGCGTAGCGTGGACCCAGAAGAATGTGCTATGATGCTGGGTTATGCTCGTTCTGTAGTCATCGTTCCTGGTTATGGGATGGCAGTTGCTCAAGCACAGCATGGTGTTCGCGAATTAGCAGATCAATTAGAACGTATGGGTGTTGATGTCAAGTATGCAATTCACCCTGTAGCTGGAAGAATGCCAGGCCATATGAATGTATTGCTTGCTGAAGCAAATGTACCTTACGAACAGCTTTGCGATATGGAAGATATCAATCCTCAATTTGAACAAACTGATGTTGCTTTAATTATTGGGGCAAATGATGTGGTTAATCCAGCAGCAAAAAGCGATCAGAATAGTCCGATTTATGGTATGCCGATTTTAGAAGTCGATCGAGCAAAGCAATCGATTGTAATTAAGCGCGGTATGAGTAAGGGTTTTGCTGGTGTTGATAATGGCTTGTTTTACAAGGATAAAACTTCTATGCTTTTTGGTAGTGCTAAAGACATGGTAGGTAAGTTAGTTTCTGAAGTGAAACAGTTATAAAGTTATAAAATTAATCCACAAAGTTTTATTTCTTTACTAAAAAACCCGGTTTTTGTAACCGGGTTTCTTAGTGAAATTACTTGTATCGATAATTCGGTGAAATACTACTATCAGAACCTTAATAGGTAAATAACATATATATACTTTTTAGTCAATACTCCAAAATAATGAATTTTTGATGGATATTAGATGAAGTTTATCAGGATATACAACTGAGAATATATAAATATCTTATACTGTCCTTAATAAGTACTGCAATACTTGTAGCAAAGGCTTAATGCCTAATAAAGATAATTTGAATGTGTTTGTATTGTGTTCAACATAATCTACAACTTATCTTTTTTACAGGTTGATTACAGGAATGCAGTCCAAAAAATTATTTGAACTCATAAGTAGTAATAACGGTAGTTTAATTGTTCTATGAATTAGTGTGTTGTGGCTTTGGTCGAAATCTGGACTTAATTACATTAATTCAGATTTTTAGTTTTCTTAACTAAGTAATTATATCTAACAAATGAGCAATTAATCTTGCAAAAAAGTTCTTTTTGCGAAAAAAAGAACGGAAATTTCGTGTCTTTAATTTTCAGTATTGAGTTTGCTGGAGTTTTACGAGGAGTTACCCGTTAAAGTAAGTAAAATCATGCTAAAACGACTGTACGAAGAAAGATTTGATCGGGAAAAGTACATAGAAGAATTATTGATTAGAATTATTCGCGGTGAAAGCGATTCTATTGATGCAGTAATTTTTTACGGAAGAGCAGGAATCGGAAAATCAAGTCTTTCTAAGTCTTTGTGCGAGAAGATAACAGAATATTACTCAAATCTTACAGTTATTAAGCTTGAAGGAATACTTAACGGTTCTTTAATATTAAATCCGGTAAATGCGGCTTTGCTTCAATTACGAGAAAGTTTTTTATATAATAAATCTAATTTAAGTTGCTTTGATTTAGCATATTTACTTTATCACGTATTAGGAAATCCTTCAGATATTATAGATTTAAACTTATCACTTCCTGAAGAACTACAAGTTTTACCAATTTTTTCAAAAATTAATCAAGAGTTATACAATTTTCACAGATTTTTACACAATACGAAGTCTTTCATCACGTATAAAGTTAAATTTGAGCGGGAAGGAGTATTGCTTGGTAGTCACATATTTGCTTGTTTAAATTGGTATTTTATTCAGCAAAATCCAAAAGTGTCTCAGTGGTGGAAATTGCGTGGTTTTCAAGATTTACAAGAGTTAAAAAATTGCAAGACTTTACAAGATATTCTCAAATTACTACCTTTATTTTTGGCAAGAGATTTACAAGAAAATCGTCAAAAAGCAATAGTTTTCATCGATAACTACGAATGTTTTTCTGAGACTAAAGCTCAGGAAGATTGGTTAAAAGATTTAATTAAACTCAATCCCTCAATATTTTGGGTAATTTTTGCAGAAAAACCGGTTTTGTTGACAAATTATACCCGAAATATCCCGATACCAAATTTGACAGATACAGAGTGTCAAATAATTGTACAAAAATTCGGCATTGATAATCCGGAAATTTCACAACTGATTATTGAAGCTTCTGGAGGTATTCCTTTGTACCTGCTTTTGGGGACAGAAACTTTCCTGACTTTAGCAAAGTACAAGAAACCAAAAATTAATGATTTTGGTGGCAATCTTGAAGATATTTTGCTGCAATTGAATGCAGCTTGGGATTCCTACGAACAAAGAATTTGGCAAATTTTATCTAACTGTAATAGTTGGGATGAGCGGCTGTTTGCAAAATTGATGAGTCAATTTGACATTGCTGGCTGCGATTGGGTATGTGAGTGTTGGAGAAAACTGTTTAACCAAGTGATAAAGTCGCCTTTTGTGGAATTGAAACCAGAGGGAGTTTTTGGTCTGCACCCAATTGTGGGAGAATATCTATATTATAATCAGCCAAAACATTTACAGCAATCCGTTAATGATTGGTTGTGTAAGTACTATCAAACAGAATATCAGCTAGAGGGATTACAAAATGCGTTAGTCAAATTACTTCAATATGCTTTAAAGAGTAAAGGGCAGCAACAAATTATTGACTGGTTTTTGGAACAAATAATTCTACAGCAGCAAGCAGGTAAACATCTGTTCACTGTGGCTATACTACAATTTTTTCTCAAATATCAACAAAATGCTTTGGCTCTTACTGTACTAGGTAAATCTCTTTTCACTTTAGAAAATTATCAACAAGCAATAATAGCATTAAAAACAGCAAAAAAGTTGCGGAAAGCTCAAACACTTAAAGAAGATATTTCCATTGGGATTATAGAGTTATACCTTACAGCTTGTGATCAAAAACTTCAACCTAATTCAGATTCTGATAATATTGTGAAAAAGGCATTAGGTATCCACGCTACCCAATTAAGAGAAAATTTCGTTGAAATAGCTGAATTATTTGATATTAAAGCGAAAATTGCTCTCTTTGGTGGGTATTATTCACAAGCGTTAAAGCTGAGTCAACAAGCTCTAGAGATATTTGAATCTCATTCAAATATACACTTATCGCAACTTATTCAAAGCAAATTTACGACTGCTTATTTAAACGCTATTAATCAAAATTACGATCTAGCCTTAAAACAATTTACACAGATTTTGGATAATCTTGAAGATCAAACCCATCCCTTGGCTATTTACTGTCACGAAGTTGTAGGAAATATTTACCAAAATATGGGTTACTTTACATGTAAACTAGCCTATGAAGAGTATAAACTAGCTTTGGAAGCTGCAGAAATTAGCCTTGGTTTGACACATCCTCAAACACTACATTTAATTACTGCTATAATAAATGTTTCCCGCATTCGTGGCGAATACGATACAGTAGACTTTTTTAATCAACGCCGCCATGCCAATATGGAAATTAGTCATTTTGAAGAAACCCCCGCTGTCGCTGACAGGCTGAATAAAATCGGTTGCTTGCTTTATCAGCAAGGAGAATATGCTTGTTCAGAAAATCTATTACAACAAGCACTACAAATAAATTGTAAAGTTCTTAGTGAAAAGCATCCTCAAACAGCCGAAAGTTTCCACAACTTAGGATTAATTTACAAATCCCAAAAAAGATACTATGCCGGGGAAGTATATTTGAAACAAGCTGTTCAAATTCGTTCCAAAGTATTTGGTGAAAAACACCCTACTACTGCTAATAGCCTTAATAGCTTAGCTGTATTGTACTGCTGTATGGGAAAATATGAAGAGGCTGAACCCTTATTACAACAAGCATTAGAAATTTGTCAAAAAAACTTTGGAGAAATACATCCCCACACGGGTACAACTTTTAATAACTTAGCACAAATGTATCTTTGTCAAGGACTACCTGCTAAATCCGAACCTATTTTTCAGAAAGCACTAAATATTTGTCGGCAAGTTTTAGGGGATGAACATCCTTATACGAAGACTGTCGAAAGAAATTTGAATCGATTGCAAGATAACTTATAATTAATTATTTTTAATTATTAGTGCTTAATTGCGAAGAAGTTCACCAATTATTAGTAATAGGGCATGAAGAGAAAATTCAAAATTTAAAATTTAAATCAATTAAAATTAAATTTAATTGTGAATACCCCATTCTCAATCCACCGCTATGGCTAACGCAAATCTTGAAGACGTAGCAATGCTACGTCTGTACATTAGTTTTGGGTGAATTGTTTGGAGATAGTGCCGAGAGACTAAATCATCGCTTAGGAGATGAAGTACGGCGCATTTCACGTTTTTCTCGTTCTTGGAGACGGCGATCGCGCCATTCCATCAAAGTCAAATAAATCACGCCACCCGTAACAGCTACGAGTAACACCAAGGCTGATATTGCCAAAATGTTGAGAAATGAACCTTCCATGGACAATATTATAGTCCGTTACGACCCCAAACTACCATTGCAATTGACCAAGTAAAAACTACCAATAGAGAAACCCAGCCTAAAGTCAAAATTTCCATAATACTACTTTTAAACTTCCTGTCTTAACAACTCTATACTTATCATACAATTATCAGTTACTAGTTTACATAGGTATTGTGCCTTTATAGCATGAAGCATAGTAGCCAAAAATGAAAATTGCTTGTTGATAATTGATAATTGATAGTTGTGCGGTAATGAAAGAAACTTCTAACTTAGACTTGATGACAGAGCGTTTAGAATCTCTCAAAGCTGCGATTATCTGTGCTTTGAGTTTTTCTTTGGTATTTATTCTAGCTTCTATTTTTAATCACTCGTTACTGAAAGATTACTTTCACAACTTTTATAATTTGAGTACAATTACGCGGAATTGGCAGTGGTTGATAAGTACTGGAATCGCTGGTTTTTCTGGTTTTCTATTCGGCATTACATATCGCTATATTATTCGTCAAGATGAAAATCCTCAACTGAAAGCTGGCAGCGTGTTTGCATTTGGATTGGTGCGTGCTTTAACTCAGGTGGATATGGGAATAAATTTTTCGCTTTCAGTTGTTCCTGTTGTACTGCTTGCTTTAGAGAGTATCTTGGGATTTGTTGTGGCAGCCTTTACCCTCGATAGCGCAATTAAATTTGGCTGGGTTAAACCTTTTATCAGCAGTAGATAATTCATTGCGATCAGCCACTCACCAATACTGCCATCACCCTTATCTGATTACCGGTGTTGATTGAGGGAAGGAGGGTTCCAATTTGCAGATTGCAGGACTTACAATGGTATATTTTACAATTTTTGTGTTAGGGGTATTCCTGCTAGTACCGCTGCACGGAAGTCAAAGATCAAAAATATTATAGGATAAAGGTTTGAACCTTTTAAAACCGGTACCTTATTTACTTCAGCGCTGTACTAGTCTAAATATAGGGCGTAGCTAAATCACATAAAGAAGGAATAAATGGCTAGTTATTTTTTGATTGTAGATTTAGAAGCAACTTGTTCCAATGATGGTAGTATTCCCAGTCAAGAAATGGAAATAATTGAAATTGGTGCAGTAATGCTAAACCGTTTAACTTGGGAGATAGATTCGGAATATCAGCAGTTTATCAAACCTGTAAGACATCCACAGTTAACAGATTTTTGTACAGAATTGACTACTATTATTCAGCAAAAAGTTGAGACTGCCCAGACTTTTCGGGAGATACTTCCTCAATTTAAAAAATGGATTGATTTCTATGCCGATAATATATTCTGTTCTTGGGGCAATTATGATAAAAAGCAATTTATTCAAGATTGCGAATTCCATAATTTAGTTTATCCTTTCAATTCGGAACATCGAAATATCAAAAAGGAATTTTCTTTATATGTTGGCGACAAGAAAAAAAGATTTGGTATGGCGCAGGCTTTGGATTATTTAGGAATAGAATTGCAAGGCACTCACCATCGTGGAATTGATGATGCTCGGAATATTGCCGCAATATATAAGTACATGCATCAAAATCCGATTAAAAGTTAAACAACTCCTAACTCAAGGGTTCCCTGCCAATTCAAGCAAAGCAACGAGGAACAAGACTATTGGGATTTCCGTAGTAATCAATTATTTCCTTGCCCCGTAGAGCAATTAACTCCATTAGATTTCCCATATTTTTCTTTACTTCTAGTTGTTCCGATGGAGTGACATAAGGTATTTCAGCTAGCAAGACTCCTGTAATATCTTCATGGCCTGCATCTTCATTAATCCCGGCATGAAGTAAGATAGGTTTATAAAAATCTTCGGGTAATTCTAAAGCTTGAGATTGCTTTTTAAAAAACTCGTGAAACTTCTGTTCATCTTGTTCAAACAGCATTAGTGCAGTTTTAAAACTTAAAGGATGTTGTTTGGCAAAAATTCCTAGAGACGAACAAATTGCAAAAGTACTCGGTAGTGGCTGCATCGTCTCAATTTGTTCATCTTTAATTCCCACACTTTTCAAAGATTTCTCAATTAAACGATCGTGATGTAACTCTGATACAAAGAATTCCTGAAGAAGTTTTTGGACGCGATTCGATTCATAATTTGCTAAGGCAGGAGCTAAAAGCTTAGGACATAAATGGGTAACATGGTAAGATTCTAAAGCATAGCCAACTAACTGGTTTTTAGTAATCGTTCCATCAGCCATTTTGGAGAAAAATGGAGATGATGTAAATTGCAGCTTGAAACGTTCCAAAAATCGCCATAATTCTCGATAGAATTGGCTGCCACTCACGCCGCTATCTGATGCAATTTTATTCTCAGTCTCAATCAATAAACCACGGTTATCAAAATTAGCAAGTATTTCTGGTATATCTTCTTTAATTTCCGGACAAGCTTTACCTAATCGATCTGGTGATAAACCACCAACTTGCAAAATTTTTAATAGTTTAACTATCTCTTGATAATATTCTGGCGGTGCTGAAAGTGAAAAAGCTTGAGTAGAATCATAAATAATTATCTCAGTATCTTTAAATTCAAAAAATACTCGATCTTTAAAAAGTGGTTGTTGGAATACAGTTCTAGTTAGTGTCATTGATTAACCTGTTTTATTGATATTTTAGATAATTATATTAAATTTTAAATCGCTGAAACTCGACGCAACAAAATTTTTGTATGTGAATAATAATCAAAAATCGCTTTATAAAAATCAGTGTAAATTTCCACGAAAAGATTACTTTGCGCTTTTAAACGTTTCTTTGCTTGTTCATCAATCCTATCCATCTCTTGAAAAATTTGATGGTTAATCTTCTGAAATTTACTATTTTGTTGGCTAATTATTAGTTTTCTAATTGGGTTAAGGAAGTCTGAATCTATGTTTAACTCTTCGCAAATCTGAAGATAGGATGTCAGATTTTTCATGTTTTGATTTACTAATACCCCTAAAATACTAAAGTAAAAAAGTGAATCAAAACTTGCCCAATATGCCAAACTATTACATAGTGCCACGGTTTGTGGAAGTGCCATTGTATCTATTAAGTCTTTGTCACTAATATCGATAGAGTTAAGCGCTTCTAATAAAAGTCTATCTTGTCCATATTCTTCGCAGTAGAATTGATTTATTAATTGCCTAATTTGTATAGAGCCTGAAAAACTTAGGACAGAAGATTCAATATAGGCTTTGCGTTCAAAAAAGTGATACATTTCTACTGCAAAACCATATATAAGGTTCAGTTGCAAATCAGATGAATCTCGATAAATCGATATAAATTTATCTTCAAATAATTGATTTATTAATAATTTATCTGGAAATGATTCTAACTCCAACAAAGTATTTAAACTGGATTCAATCTTAATATCATAAGCATCATCAAGTAATTTATTTTCGTCTAAGTAATGCACCAAAGTATTGATGACTTCCGGATGATTAACTGAGAAAATTTTTTGTAACTCAGTCACACTATTTGTTCCATCCATCATTCCCAGAACTTTCTTAAGTCTGTTTCCGGTTTGACTATTAATCTGAAGAGCAAAATCTCTACCTTCTTGGGAAAAAATAATCCGATCTTGATAGCTATTAATCGATGCAGCTAATTTTGGATATTGTGGCAAAGGCAATTGCTGCTGTTTACCTTCAAATCCTTGTAACTTCAATTCTGGTTCTAAATTCTGATTTGTATTTACCTCATTATCAGAAACAAAATTTTCAATCATTCAGTGACTCCCAAATCAAAATTTAAAGATATTTAACTAATTTGATTGCAACCTCCACCCCATAGGTTAATAATTCCGGGGTGAAGGTTTTAAAGACTTACACAACTTGACATTTTAGTGGTGCATTTACACTGACTTATCAATAGGTTAATAAGTCAGTGTACGCACTAGCTAAGCTCGCCAGAAAATTGCGTAAGCCTGGTTTTAATTAAAATAAGACTACAGGATTACCGGAGTCTATGGGCAGTGAGGAAAGGGAAAGGGAAAGGGAAAGGGTAGGGGAATGGGCTTCCACTTCCCAGGGTAAAGAATCGGCTCTCTAGGATGAATTGGCTCTCTAGGATGAATCGGCTCTCTGGGATGAATCGGCTCTCTAGGGTGAATCGGCTCTCTAGGAATGTAAACAGTTGTGATTACATATTCATCCGGTGGAAGTTTGGTTAAGCCACCAAATATCTGCTCCATTTCACTATCTTTCAATTCATCCAGAAATGTTTCTGAATCATTAAATAGCTCAGCACCATCTAATTTGACATCATTTATTTGAATTTTAGACATTTTTGAAACGTCTCCTGGAAATTTTTTTGTTTTCGGACCAAAAAATCATTTTGAATGATTTATATTTGTATTTATCCTACATTTTTAACTAAAAATCAAGGAGATATTAACAATTAAAATCAGTTTATCCATGTTTTTTTAAATTCATTTTTAAATATTATTTAATACAGAGATAGTCGGTCTACCTAAGGTTCCGACTACTTATTATTTGTTCATTATATTCATCACATATTTTACGATTAAACCGTTCTTTTCAAGATTAATATTTTTCCGTAAAATATATATTTATTTTTTCTAGTTTTACTAAAATTTATCAAACTGAAGTTTTTGATTTATAGGTTCAGATCTGCATTATTAAACCTCTTACACAATATAGGTTTTCAAAGTTTCGATCTTTTAATAAGATAATTTAGGACTTACGCGACTGGCATATTTTTCTCGTAGGGTGCTCGTACACTCACTAATTGTTAAACGAAATAATGAGACAATCAGTGTACGGCACCAACCAGGATCTTGTGACACTTGCGTAATTCCTGTAATTATCAAATACTTGACATCATAAAAATTTATCAATTATCTCAATGATTTCTAAATCAAAGTTTAAATATGTTTTAGTAATTTGATTACAACCTCCCCCACCCCATATACTAATGATTCTGAGGTGGAGGTTGTAATTAAAAGAAGACTAGAGAGCTACTGGACAAGAAAAGTCGAAATGTTTAATAGGGAAAATCGGCTTTTGAACATGAATTGGTTTAGGATACCAACAAATTGGTTTAATTGGGTAATAGCAAATTGGCTCTTTGATAATGTGAACGTTACTTATTACATGAGCATTACCACTTACTTCTAACTTCATGCTAATTGAATCTTGATTCAAAGACTCTTCACTTAAATTCAAGTTACTAACCATCTGGTCTATTTTAGTGAAACTTAAACCACCAACGATCTGGTCTATTTCACTATCTTTTAGATCGTTAAATAATTCACTATGTTCTAGATTAATATCAGTGATTTGAATTTTAGACATTTTAAATTTCCCCTGTTTTTTTGTTTTCAGAAAAAAATAATTACAAGCTAGGATACAACTTTCTCTAAAATGTAAATATGTTGAGTATACGCTACACAAATATGGTGCAGCGCACGACACAATTTAGGGTAAGGTGCAGTTTGAATTCTTACAGCTTTTGCTGTAGATAAAATTCTATATTGCCCTCGTAAATCCTATGCTTTACATAAATAGCAATGACTTAAGAAAGTTATATGTAGTGTAATTAGATTTTTTTCTATTCTAGAAATATCCTATATTTATTTATAAAAATCAAGTAGTTATTCATAAAATTCATCATTTTTGCAATATTCTGTCACTTTAGTCAGCATTAGAATAGTATGTGCAAAAAAAACTAATTTACTATTCATAAACTTTATATTTACTTCATCTAATAAATATTTTTTTATCAAAATAATGCTTTAAAATATTTTGAGATATAATTGAGTGTGAATATCCTCATAAATAGTATTAAGATAAACCTGTTGCAAGTCGATTTCTGAAAGATAGAATTGCTTCTCAATCGCTCTCATTCGTGCTGATGATCAATTACCTCCTTGATACCAAGCTCTCCTAAATCCATTCGCCACAATTTGATAGCGACTCATACCAAACCTTTCTGAAGCAGTAAACTTTTGTTTCGGCTATCGCATAAGTCCTAGCTGATTAACTTTTGTTTAAAAGTAGGAAAAGTAGGAAAAGTAGGAAAAGTAGGAAAAGTAGGTTATTTATTTTTAATAAAAGAATATATAAAAAATCTGATTAGGTAATTCACTTCTTCCACCTAACCCTATAAATCTCGATAAGTTAATAAAAATATACGCAATCGAAGGCTATAAAGAAGATCTCTATTTTTATTGCTAAATTAGGATTTTAAGCTTTATGGTGAGTGATTTGATTGCATCAAAAATCCTGGTACAAGATATGAGGTAAGAAAAGTAGGAGAATCTAAAAATTTGATAAATGTTCGCTCCTCACAATGGAATACAGAGATATAAAAGTGGTGTCAAGATGATAAGATTACAAAAAGAAGATGTTAAGGTTGTTTTTGTTATTAGATATATTAAGGAGAGTAATTTAGGTCAAAAGTCAGAAAAAATTACCAATTAATGATTTTTAACATTTTTATAGGGATTTAGTAGGGAGCAATTCCTTACCCTATAAAAGTCTGCCTGTTTAGCTGGTTAGGCTTTTATCGCTTAGTGGCTCAATCTGTTTGAAGCTCGCAAGCAAATATGCACGATCTGTCTTGGAATAATATTTAGATTGGGCAAGGTGTAGCAATAAATTGAGAGTGAATTAATGAAAAGACTAAGAACATTTTTAATGTTTTTATTGCTTTCGTGCATCTTATTAACGGTGAATACAGTTTCTGTACAAGCAGACACAAATGCCGATGCTAATCAAGCAGTAATAGTTGCTAATTCTGTTGATGAATTTTCAGGGACTCAGGGTAAAGACAATTGGTATTACGGATATAAGGATGACCAATTGATAGCTCCCTTTGAGGAGATGAAAATATACAACACCGAAAAGCAGGTTTGGCTGGTTAAACCAGGAACTTATAAAACAAGGCTGTTTGCCGGGGGTGGTTTTCCCAACGCCATTGAACCTAGTGGGAAAAATGTATCTGCAAAACAGTTTCCCGTCCGTCGTTGGATCAGTGAAGTAGATGGAGACATCACCATTAATGGAGTCCTCAAAAGTAAATCTCAGGAAAAAGGCGGTGATGGGGTTAAGGGCTACATCCTGGTTAACGATCAACGGATATGGTCAGGTACGGCTAAGGATAGTCAACCTGTTAGGTACAAGGTTACCGCAACGGTAAAAAAAGGCGATGCTATAGACTTGGCAGTCGCCTCCAAAAGAAATGATGCCTTCGATCGCACTCGGTTTATAGCAAAGATTTACGGAACGCCTTCTGCAATTGCCCCAGACGCGATCGCTAAAGGAGCATGGGAAATCGTTCCCTTACCAGCCGATAAAAAAGATTGGATGCAGGCTGTCGCGACGGCTTTATTGCCTAATGGGAAAGTATTGATAGCTAACGGTAGTGCTAATCGCAACACCCTAGTTTTCGAGAATGGTCAAGCCAAATTTCTAGATGGGGTGAATTCTAGCGATTACGAAACTGTTAACAACACCCTTTTGTTCGACCCCACCACCAATGAATTTGAGCGCATTGATTCCCCTCCGCCAATCCTTGAAGGAGACAGTAACGACCTGTTCTGTGGTGCACAGGTTCAGATGTTAGACGGTAACATTCTCTTTATCAGTGGTACCAATCGTTACTATCCAGGGGAAAGCTTTGAAGGCTCGAAACAGTCTAACCTATATCAATGGAAAGATAATAGTTGGTCTACCTTGGGTCAAATGAAAGAAGGGCGTTGGTATCCCAGTTTAGTTCCCCTCAAAGACGGCAAAATTGCCATATTTTCCGGTCTAAAATTTGGTAAACCAGGTCAGATTACCCCAACCGTTGAAATTTACGATCCGGCTAAGAAAAAGTTCCACTATATCGATCTGACCGAAATTGAAGACAGCCCCTTCAACACCAAGATTGAGTACCACGAAAATGGCGTAGATGTAAACTCTTACGACGGCATCGATGTCTATCCTCGTGTATTTCCTACTTCTGATGGTCGCATTTTAATTACAGGTGACGGTGCAGGAAGGTTTCCTTTAGCGCTTCACGCCAGTAAGAAAGCCTACTTAATGACTATCAATGAAGATAGTAACGGCGATATTACTAGCGAAACGGTCAAATTTGATATTACCCCCGAACGAGCCGGGTTATCTAGAGTTTACGGAACGGGTTTACTCGATCCCAACCGTCCAGGAGATACTCTGCTAATTGGAGGATTATTAGGAACCAATGACCTGAATATGGGACGGCCATTCGATCCCGCTCCGGATCCGAATCTTCCCGATAATCCGAGGGTTGCAAGAAGTTTGGAACATTGGATTTCCCCCGAACACAGTGGAACCCAAAACGGTAAATGGGAAGTTTTTGAAGACTTTCTCGATCAACCCCGTGCCATGAATATGGGGGTGATTTTACCTAGTAAAGAGATTTTAGTGGTTAATGGGGGGCAATACGGGGAATATAAACCTACCTATGAACCCACGTTAATGACCTTCGATCCTAACTCCAAAGGTAGTTACAAAACGGCTAAAATGAACCCTGCCAAACTACCCAGGCTGTATCATAACAGCGCTTTACTGTTGCCAGATGCTCGTGTTTTAGCCATCGGCGGTAATGTCAGTCGATCTGCTCGTCTAGAAGATGGAACGGTTCGCATTGATGTTGTTCCTAACCCGCCAAAAGATGCTGGATTTGAGACAGGGTATTACCAAATTGCTGAATTAGTGGACAAAGAAGGTAATGATAAAACCTTCGATGTGAAAGAATACTTGGATAATCCTCAAGATTTCTTCGTTAAAGAAGATGTTGAAGCCTACAAAGCAGGAAATCTAAAAGAATTACTTCCCTTTGTTCCAGCAGAAATTCGGCAAGCAGAGATTTTTAGTCCTCCTTATCTATTTAAACCTGGTGCGCGACCCAAAATTGTCCAAGCATCCGCCACATTGAAATATGGGCAAGCAGACACAATTTCCGTGAAGGATGCCACCCAAAACGGTTCAATTGTGCTGGCTGGTTTAGGATCTACTACCCACAGTTTGGACTACGGACAAAGATTAGCTGAAGCCAAGATTACTAGCGTTGCTTTAGGTGAGGAATCTTTAGTTAGTTTTACTGCACCTGATAATGCCAATCTTTACCCCCCCGGGTATTACATGATGTTCTATGTCAATGACATAGGTAAACCTTCTGAAGCCAAAATGGTTAAATTGGAAGGGTAAGAAAGCTTCAGTTTATTTAGACAGTTCGATTGATAGAGTTGGTGGTATTTTGGTCATGACCAAAATACTACCCCCCCTTCACCCTCTAACCTTTTCATAGAAAAAATAGGAGTTGTAAAAATGTCATTCACAGAAGAAAAATTAGAAGTTGCAAAAACGGCATTAACAGAAGAAGATTTGAAAAACATTCCCGCAGAAGGTATCGATCCAGAAAATCCCGGAAAATACAAAGGTTTACTTGAAGATTTGCAGGGTAACATTCTCAAAGGACATGGACGTAATTACAGTGCCCATCTCTTTTTGCAATTCAAAGAAGGAAAAGAGAATGAAGTGAAGCAATGGATTGAAACATTCGTAAATGACTATGTTACATCAGCCAAACAACAATCAGATGAAGCGGTTCAATATAGAAAAACTGGTATTAGTGGAACTGTATTTGCTAACTTTTATTTATCCCGTATCGGGTATGAATATTTGGGGATAAAACCTTTTAAATTTCCTAAAGATCAACCCTTTCGTTTTGGCATGAAAAACCCATCAACTCGGGATTTATTAGGAGATCCTCCATTAGATCAATGGGAACCAGGCTATCAATCAGAAATTCATGCTTTACTTTTAATTGCTGATGATGATGTAGTTGATATTCTCCAAACCGTAAATTTTATTACTCAAAAACTAAGTAAAGTAGCAGAAATTGTCCACCGAGAAGACGGGTTTATCCTCCGGAATGAAAAAGGACAAATTATCGAACATTTTGGCTTTGTGGATGGAGTCAGTCAGCCCTTATTTCTCAAAAGAGATATTGCCAAAGCCAGGATTGATAACAATGGATTTGATAAATGGGACTCCCGTGCAGGCTTAGATATTTTATTAGAGAAAGATCGTAACGGACAAACTGAAGATAGTTATGGTAGTTATCTAGTATATCGAAAACTCGAACAAGATACTAAAGGATTTCGAGCCAAACAACAAGAATTAGCCGACAAATTAGGAGTTAATTTTGATTTAGCTGGTGCCTTAGTTATGGGACGTTTTGCCGATGGAACTCCCGTTAACCTCTCGGATATTCCTACTTATTCAAGCAATACTCCAAACAACTTTAATTATGAAGATGATGACAAGGGTACTCGATGTCCTTTCCACGCTCACACCCGCAAAACAAACTCCCGTGGTGATACTGCAAGATTAGTATCTAATGTCAACTTTGAGCAATCTATGGACACAGAAAGAAGCCATCGCATCGCCCGAAGAGGAATTTCTTATGGTAATAACGATCTCCATGCTTATGATAGCAATAGCCCCAGCAATCAAAAATCGAAAATTCCATCAGGACTGCTATTCTTGTGTTTCCAAGCTGATATTGAAAACCAATTTAATTTCATGCAAACAAGTTGGGTTAGTCAAACAAACTTTCCTCAACCAAATGTAGGTCCCGATCCGGTTAGTGCTCAAAGTGACGGAACTCAAAAGTGGCCAACGAAATGGGGATCGGATGAGACCATAGATTTTAACTTTGGTAGATATGTAAAATTTAAAGGAGGGGAGTATTTCTTTGCTCCTAGTATTAGTTTCTTGAAGAATATTCAGTCAATTTAAAAGCAAGAAGTTTTTAGTTCCCTGAAACTTTGTGCAACTAGTTTTTCAGAAAATATTGCCTTACTTACTTCATAAAACTTAAGGAGAACATCTATGTCTCGTCATGGAATGACAGGATTCGATCAAATAGCGATCGCCTCTGTTAAATCGGGAAATAAATTAGGAGATACCACTCACTTCGGCAGACTTCTCCCCCAAGGAGCAGAAGTTAAAAGAGACGAGGTTGCACCAGCTTTAGCAAAACTAGCCAAAAGTATGGATGAAGGATTCAACCCCGAAGCTTCAGAAGACGATCCGAACGTGCCTTTGGGATTTGTTTTCTTAGGGCAATTTATCGACCATGACTTGACCTTGGATGTTACCACTAGCTTAAAACGGGCCATTGATGTAAACCTAATTCCGGATGTTCGTACCCCTGTACTCGACTTAGATTCACTTTATGATGATGGGCCAGAAGCAAGCAGTTACCTATATCGTCGTGCAACTAATGGTCCTCAATTTAAGGGTCGTTTCTTGATTGGTAATGCCCAAAATCCCTTAGATCTACCCCGCAACAGTGACGGAATTGCTCTGATTGGGGACCCCCGTAATGATGAAAATGGTTTACTTTCCCAATTACATTTACTGTTTTTACGCTTTCATAACGCGGTTCTTGATGCAGTAGAAAACGACGACTATGACGAAGTTTATGATGAAGAAGTCATCGGTAAAGAAGTTGCTCTCGAGCAAACTCAAAGGGCAGTTCGTCGCCACTATCAATGGATTGTGGTAAACGAATTTTTACCGAAAATTGTCGATGCACAGGTTCTTAAACAAGCTAAAGACGACGTTATTAGTGGCAATTATAAAAATGATTCCATCTGGGGAAATGCCCCCATCATACCCATCGAATTTGCGGGGGCAGCCTATCGCTTCGGTCACAGTATGGTGCGTAATACCTATACCCTTAATCAACAACGGCAAAATGTTGAGTTATTCAAAAATAAAGACCAAACAATCGAACAAGGTTTGCCGTCAAATAATTTTGTGCCGCCCGAAAATGTGATAGACTGGCGCTACTTCTTCGAGATTGACCCGAATATCTCCCCTCAGAAAGTCCGTCGGATCAATACCAAAATGGCTCACGAATTCTACGATCTCCCCTTTGTGCCCCCATCGGAAGCAGCCCTAGGGGAAAATTCTTTGGCTTTTCGCAACTTGTTACGGGGGACTCTTACCTTGAGTCTTCCTACTGGGGAAGCAGTGGCAAAGGCGTTTGGGGTAACTCCTATTCCAAAACATCCTAAAGTCGAAGCCGCAGGGCTCTCAGAAACGCCTCTGTGGTTCTATTGTTTAGCTGAAGGGGAACACTACAACGACAAACTTGGCCCTGTAGGTGGTCGCATCGTTGCCATGACTTTGTTACGCATACTCAAAGAAGATCCCGAATCTTATCTTAATCGCCCCAATTGGAAACCCTATTTAGGGGAAAGATCCGGAGAATTTACCATTGCCGATATAGTCAAGTTTGTCAACAAGTATCAGCCAGCCCATAAAGAACCTCAACCTCAACCCGTAGTTAACTTCGGTGAACAATTCTACCTCAAAGGTGAAGATGGTAAATCTATTATCGCTTCTTGGCAAGATCCGAATGACAGCAGCTATCACCGCATTTATCCTAAGTTCGGTGCTTCCGGTGAAATTACCCTTAAATTTCAAGGAGCTAGCGGTGAGTTAATCAATAATACCGCCGTGCAAATAGTTTCTACTGAAAGTTCCGTAGGTAAATATAGTATCATGGGTGCATGGGCTAGCAAAGATGCCTGTTACTATTGGACCGACCATAATTCCCAAATGCAATGGTGGCAAATTACCAAAGTGGATGGCGGAGATCCTAAAATCCACTATGGCGATAAAGTATACATCAATAACCGCTCCTGGAATCAGCCCTTAGCTCCCTACAATAACGAGTATGTCAGTGGTAAGGTATCCCATAATCAATACGTCTGGACTGTTGAAAAAGAACCAGCTAGTAGTTCATCCTCTGTTGGAACTTCTTCTCCTGCAGCAGATGTAAAAGTTGGTCCAATGGGAGGAGGGGGAGGCTCTGAGTTTGTAGATGTGATTCCACCAGGAGCAAAGGTTATCGGTCTAAAAATTGCTTCGGCAAATAGAATCGATTCGATTCAAGTATCCCTAAACACGGGGATTCTTGAAAAACATGGCGGAGGGGGCGGAAAGCTCCACCAGATAAATTTTCAGCAAGGAGAATACATTACAGCTATCTACGGAAGATCGGGAAAAGTATTAGACGGGATAACCATTCGCACGAATAAGAAAACTTATGGACCATTCGGAGGAGATGGAGGAAAAGAATTTTCTTTGGAAGCACCACAAGGCTTCGAGATTGTAGGTTTCTTTGGAAGTTCGGGAAGATTGGTGGATTCAATAGGTGCGATAATCCGACACAGCTAAGTAACATAGCACAAATCTTTATGCTTGTCCACTACTACCTGACGCAATAAACCCGTTATTAACCTAATATTTTGGGTCAAGGTTTCCCATTAAAATTTTTTTATTCTAAAAAAATTTTAATGGGTGCCCGTCATTTTTAAATCAGCAAAGATCGCTCTCCATGACTAATTTTACAATTCTATTTACAACCGATGAAAATGAGTTGCCGCATCAGGAAGAGTATTTTTATCTATTAACTGAAAGTGGACAAGAACTTCGATTAAGAATACATGACTACCCTGAGGTTTACCAAATTCCAGGGCTTTATGAATATCTTGTCTGTGAAAAGCTACAGTATCAAGCTCCTCAAGTCATTTCTAAATTATTAATTGAACAAACTACTAGAGATGGGATAAATATTAATGATTTGTCTATCTTGGATGTTGGTGCGGGAAATGGGATATCAGGTAAAGCGTTAACTAATTTGGGAGTTACTTCCATTTTTGGTCTGGATATAATACCAGAGTCTACTCAAGCAACTCAACGAGATTATCCAGGAGTTTATCAGCAATATTATGTTGAAGATCTTGCCTGTCTTAGCGAACAAACTTATCAGGAGCTTAAAAACAAAAAGCTGAATGTTTTATTATTCAGTGGTTCTTTGTATCATCTTCCATTTAAGGCTTTATGTAGTGCTTTAAGTTTACTAGAGGGTGGAGGATGGTTGGCTATTACCCTTAGAACATCGGAAATGAAACAAATAAAATCAGAAAATGCCCGTTATCTTTTTGAGACACTTGTCAATCGTAAAGCACTTAAAATTATTGCAGAAAAAGAGTATCAGCAAAGATTGACTATTAGTGGAAAACCAATGATGGGAGTAGCAATAATTGCGAAAATTTGGGCTACATGAAAACTATTAAGTAGGTTGGTGTTGAAAATAGTAATTAGGATAAGTGAGTAGTGAATAGTCAGTATTAACAAGGCTTTGGAGCCAGTTTACCTAAGCTGTAATACAGTTGGGTTAGGCCGACTTACCTAAAACATGGCAAATCCTTTACCATACTAGCTTGCTAGCGTAGTCTAAACTAGCTCGTTCGGGTGAAAGTTTATGCTAGATTGTGTCAAAATTGCCGCTTATTTTACGAGTAAACCTCCCCCAAATGTAAACGGATTTTCCATATTTTTAACGAACAGTTGAGCAGCGTCGAGATAAAATTTCATCTCTTTATTAGGCAATTTATAGGTATTAAAATTGACTTTGAATAATATAAAAGTAATTGATTCGATATCAGAATTGATTGATTCATTAAATCGTTCTCATAAGAATAGTTACCGAGATTTAATTAAGAATCTTGACTTAAATATCGAAGATGTCGAAGGTTACTGTAATTGGGATAAAGATAATTATACCCGCAACTTAATCTATCTAAACGATCGCTATCATCTGCTAATTTTGTGTTGGCAACAAGAGCAATTAAGTTCTGTCCACGATCATGGAAGACAAGAGTGTTTTATGTATATTATCAAAGGTATAGTGCAAGAAAACATTTATCAACTAAACCAAAATAACTTGGTAGAACATCAGAAAAATATATATAAAAAAGGTGATAATTCTTATATAATAGATAGCATAGGTATGCATTCTATTCAATGTCTTAGTAATCGAGCAGTAACGTTACATTTATATGCTCAACCTATTGAAAAATATCACATATTTGATGCGAATAAAAATAAATTAGTTTGTGTCGATTATGTCGTTAAATACTAATAGTAAACCGACGATCTAAGGAAAAGATAATGGTTGAAATAACTACAGTGGATTCAAAAATTACCGAAGATAAATATTTTTTCGATCCCTTTGTTATTAAGGTGGAAATGAATGGTAGTGGTGAGGTTTGGAAACCTACACCTCACGGACATGCTCTTGCTCGGGGAATGACAAAAGTTCCTCACATATTCTGCGGAAAAACTGTTATTGAAATTGGAGCTGGTACAGGGATACATGCTGTCCTAGCAATGAAATTAGGAGCAAAAAGTATTGATATTACCGATATTAATGAAACCGTCATCGCAACAGCGAAGAAAAATGCCCAGAATAACAATGTAGAATTTCGTCAAGCTTGGGTTAAGGATTGGATGAATTTTGAACCTTCAGAACTTTATGATGTAGTCTTATGTAATCCTCCTTTTTGTAAGGCAGGAACTCCTAATCGTAGATGGTTTATTACTGAGTTGATCGAGCAAAGTCCTAAATTTTTAAAATCTGGTGGTCATATAATATTTTCCCAAAGTAGCATGGCTAATTTCATCTCTACGGAAAAAGAACTAAATGCGAATAACTTTATGTCTGAAGTTGTTTATAAAACCAGAGGACTATTTCGAGATTATTATTTTACAGAGCCAAACTTTATTGAAGAAAGTCGTCAAGTACTAAATGGCTTTGAAATTATTGATGATGAATTTATAGAAACATTGCAAGTCTACTTAGGTACTTTGAGAAATTAATACTCTCATAAAAATTCTGTATGAAGCTGCGCTTAATTCCCTACTGCCAAATCAAGTTGGGGCTACTAATACAAAGCCCGTTTACACGGGCTAAAATTGGCGCATCTTCACTTTTAACGGCGACATCACAAAATTTTATAGTAATATTTTTGGAAATTTAAGCGCTGGCAATTTCAATCAATTTCTTAAAAATCTTCAACACATCATACAAATCATTTCCCGGATTGCGCATTGAGAAAACTTTTGATGTTGCATATTGTGGCGTACCATCTTTAACTAGCTTGATAAAAATAAATTCGCTACCCGTCGCAATCATTCCAAAAGTCGGCTGATTAATGATGGAGCTACCAAGCATATAGGCAAGTATTTGTGCCAACCCGGATTCAATCGAGAATGATGCTTTTTTTGATTCAATAATCATTACCCAGAGTCGATCGCGCAAAACCAAAGTATCGATACGACCTTTGATAATGATATCTTGATCGGGGACTTCGATATCGATTGATTCTTCCGATTTGACATAAAATGGTGCCAGATAAAAATCACCGATAAAAAGCAATGGATCGGTTATTGCTTGACGAACCACTCCTTCTAATAATGGTGGATAATTAAGTAGGTTAAAGTAACCTTCTTTAATTTTATCGAGCAGTTGTTTGTCGTTATCTGTCAGCTTCGATAAATCCCTTTGCCATTCTCCAAAGAAGTCAGTTTCTCGAACTAGTTGAATGCCGAAGTTATCTATCAGGTAACGAAGGTTTATGTCTCTTGCTTGAATTGTCTCCATTCTTGTTTTTCCCTCACTTCAAACAGAATGCACCTAGTAAACTGTAGCAATTGCTTCACAAACTATTACTATTATCAAATTTATAAATCAAATTAAATTATCAACAGTAGTACCAAAAATAGTAGGAATAGACTGTGTTGGACGACATAATAAAGACTTCGCAACTTGAAACATGGCAATTCCTGTATTATCAAAAGTTTTTTGAAACTGAATTCTGGCGTAAACTTGTTGAATTAAATTAAACCCTGCAAATTGTACTGTACGCTCTAAAAAATCTGGACGATGTTTTAAAATTGTGGGAAAAACTTTTAAATAAACCTTGTGTAAAGACACTAGGTTAGGTTGCAGCCTCTTTAGAGGTATCATGGCTGAGGCTTTAAAGACTGACTAACCACCAAGCTACTAAGCCATATGTGTAGATAACTACTAATAATAGTTCCCAAATCAAAAGCTGGATCTCCCCAACTTAACCTTTCCCAGTCAATTAGTCGTAAAATATTTTCGTCTGCTTGCTGCCAATCTCGATTCAGGAGGATATTATTAAGCTTAAGGTCGTTATGTGTTAAACAACTGGGTTGAAAACTATCCCTTAACTCAGCGATCGCCTTTCCTAAGCTATCGTATTTTTGATATAGTGCAAAGAATTTCAACCCCTCTGTGGGTACTTCTCCAAAGATTTCTGGTTCAATCCGTTCCCAAATACGAATCAATCGATGTAACTGGTGATTTTTCTGATTCTCACCACTAGTAACTAAAAAATCCTCATAGTCTTGGCAATCGAAGCTATCACGGTGGAGAATTGCAATGATTTTACCAATTTCACTCGCAATTTGTAAGGGAAACTGATTTTGTTGGATATAAAAATCATATAAATCCAGATAATTATCCAGATAACGGAAGACAAGTAAAAAATTTTCCCTATCAAAGCATATAAGCTCGGGGAGAAACTTACTTAAATTTCTTAGTTGCGGAAATTGCCGGATCAATTCTTGAATTTGCCATTCTTTAAAAAAAATCCCCTTCTACTTTCCCCTTCCCATCCCGCATTTCTTGCTTAACTAAAATGCGAGTACTATCATCAAATGAAACTAACAGATTAAAGTTCTTCGCTGCTATTTTTTCAATATTACTAATCTTTTTTGTAGAAGAATTGAATATATTATGCTCAACTAAATAATCGAACACATTTTGATAACTTAGTAGAAACACCATAAAAATTACCAACCAACAACCAACAACCAACAACCAACAACTAAATATGTATTGGTATAATGGCGAATTAATCAAATCCCAAACTATCCAATTACCAATTAACGAACCAGGATTGTTATTTGGTGCAACAATTTTTACAACCCTGCGGGTTTACCATAACTCCCTTGATAGCCCTTTAACTCACTGGGAAGCACATCATCAACGTCTACTTTCTTCCGTACAAAACTTAGATTTCCAACAACCAAATTGGCAAAATATCCGCCGTGGCGCACAAATTCTGATAAATCATTTCCCGATTCTCAGAATTACACTGTTTCCCGATGGAAAGGAGTGGATAACTGGTAGATTAATGTCGTTCTCTGATTTGACAGAAAAACAAAAATATGGTGTTAACGTCAATGTTGCCAAAACACAACAATATCGCAGTTTACCTTTTCATAAAACGGGAAATTATCTTGCACCTTGGTTAGCGAAAAAAAATGCTTTAAAACAAAGTATTCAAGAAACGATTTTAACTGATTCTGCTGGAAATTGGTTAGAAACGAGTACCGGTAACCTTTGGGGATGGCGTGATGGGTGTTGGTTCACACCACCATTAAGTGCGGGAATCTTACCAGGAATTATGAGAGAAAAACTTTTAGATTGGTTGCGAATTCATAAATATCGGGTTAAAGAAGAACCCTTTAGCTCAGAATTAGTCAAAGAATTTGCAGCCCTAGCCTACAGTAACTGTGTAGTGGAAATACTACCTATATACCAAGTCATTCAACCCAAGGCAAAGCTACAATATGATCCCAAGGACCATTGTTTTAAGGAAATACAAAGATATTTTCTAGCATGATGTGTACGCATTCTGGTATACGTTAAGATAAGTTAACATAATTCTTAAAATTTCTATCTCTCTCAGAGACGCGACACCAAAAAACAGGAGGATTGACCTCGGTGAATAATAAAAGATGGAGAAATGCGGGGCTGTACGCGCTGCTTTTTATTGTTGTTATTGCTTTAGGAACAGCATTTTTTGACAATAATCAAGCCCAAAACCGCGAGACATGGCGCTACAGTCAGTTTATCCAAGAAGTTGAAAAAGGCAGAGTAGAAAAAGTTAGTTTGAGTGCCGATCGCTCTACTGCTGTAGTTATACCTAAGTATGACCCAAATAAAAGACTTGTCACTTTGGTAAATGACTCAGAACTAATTAATACTCTTACCGAAAACAACGTTGATATTTCTGTATTACCTCAAACCGATGAAGGTTTTTGGTTTAAGGCCCTTAGCAGCTTATTTTTCCCCGTATTGCTGTTAGTAGGTTTGTTCTTCTTACTACGTCGCGCTCAAAGTGGTCCCGGTAGCCAAGCAATGAACTTTGGTAAGTCCAAAGCCAGAGTACAAATGGAACCGCAAACCCAGATTACTTTTGGCGATGTCGCTGGTATCGATCAAGCCAAGCTGGAATTAAACGAAGTAGTAGATTTTCTGAAAAACGCCGATCGCTTTACTGCTGTTGGTGCGAAAATTCCTAAAGGTGTACTTTTAGTTGGACCTCCTGGAACTGGTAAAACTTTATTAGCCCGTGCAGTAGCTGGTGAAGCTGGAGTTCCTTTCTTCTCCATCTCCGGTTCTGAATTCGTAGAAATGTTTGTGGGTGTGGGTGCTTCCCGCGTTCGCGATTTGTTCGAGCAAGCCAAAGCTAATGCTCCCTGTATCGTATTTATCGACGAAATTGACGCAGTAGGTCGTCAACGGGGTGCAGGTTTAGGTGGTGGTAACGATGAAAGGGAACAAACCCTCAACCAGTTACTTACCGAAATGGATGGTTTTGAAGGTAACACCGGAATCATCATTATTGCTGCTACCAACCGTCCAGACGTACTCGATGCAGCATTATTACGTCCAGGACGTTTTGACCGTCAAGTAGTTGTTGATCGTCCAGATTACGCTGGTAGGGTGGAAATTCTCAAAGTGCATGCTCGCGGTAAGACTTTAGGAAAAGACGTTGATTTAGATAGAATTGCTCGTCGTACACCTGGTTTCACCGGTGCTGATTTATCAAACTTACTTAACGAAGCGGCAATTTTAGCAGCGCGACGCAATTTAACAGAAATTTCGATGGATGAAATTAACGATGCCATCGATCGCGTATTAGCTGGTCCAGAGAAGAAAGACCGGGTAATGAGCGAAAAACGTAAGGAATTGGTAGCATACCACGAAGCCGGTCACGCTTTAGTTGGTGCTTTAATGCCAGATTACGATCCAGTACAGAAAATCAGCATTATTCCTCGTGGACGTGCCGGTGGTTTAACTTGGTTTACCCCCAGCGAAGATCGTATGGATAGTGGTTTGTACAGCCGTGCTTATCTGGAAAACCAGATGGCTGTGGCTTTGGGTGGACGTATTGCTGAAGAATTAATCTATGGCGAGGAAGAAGTTACCACTGGTGCTTCCAATGACTTACAGCAAGTAGCTCGCGTAGCTCGTCAAATGGTAACTCGCTTCGGTATGAGCGACAATCTTGGACCAGTTGCACTTGGTCGTCAGCAAGGAAATATGTTCCTCGGACGCGATATCATGTCAGAACGTGATTTCTCTGAAGAAACCGCGGCGACTATTGATACGGAAGTTCGCGACTTGGTTGATGTTGCTTATAACCGCGCTAAGCAAGTTTTACAAGACAACCGTAATATTCTTGATAAGTTAGCAGAAATGTTAATTGACAAGGAAACTGTAGATGCTGAAGAATTGCAAGATTTGTTAGCAAGTAATGATGTGAAAACTGCAGCGTTTGCTTAATTCAGTTAGGAATTAGGAGTTATAAGCTTTTAATTCTAATTTTTGATCTTTAATCAAAGGGGTAGTTCTAGTGTTCTAGAATTATCTCTTTTTTTATCGCTTGGTTTAAATTCAAAGTTTTTAGCTAAGGCTCATAGGTATCTGTCATAAGTGCCCTTAAGGTCATAATTTGTACAAATAGTATTTGTATAATATCGGGTTTTTCTAAATATAAATACGATTTTCTTATGTTTTTGGTTATATAAAATACTTTCTTTCTAGTTAGCTGTAAAAAATTGCTATATCATCTATAAATTTTGAATTTTTTTATATCAGCTTTTTCTCAAAATAAATAGGAATGACCGCAACTGGCCACCTTTTCTTGTAGGGTGCTTGTAAACTAATTGATTCTGAACGTAACAATAAGACTTGTAGTGTCACGCACCATCAGAGTCTTGTGACCAAAAAAATCGGATACAAGCCCCCGGATTTATCCGTGGAATTAAAAAAAATGTTTCCTTATTTTCAAGCCCCTCGATTCATCGATGGGGTAATAATTCTAAATTCTTCATTCTAAATTCTAAATTCGCAATGACAATTACCTAAGTCCTGATAAATACTAATTAGCGGTATTATTGTTTGTATAAAATTATCTGTTGTCTTAATCAAATGCAATACTACGACAATTAAATACATAATTATCGGGATAATTTGTTATAAAAAAATACAAAACACAGTCTTATTGATGAGAATGTCATTATTAATGAGAATCATGTCATTTGGGTAACGTATTTTCAGGGGTGTTAAAAATCACATTTTCATGTATTATAAAAAATTATATATAATCTGTCTGGACCTATTTTGCTTTTTTATATCTAAAATTTTTAATTTTTATATTCCCTTCCCTGTACAAGATTATCTATTAGCTTCTAAAATTTCTCAGAAGTTTGAGCCTGTTTCAATCGGTATTCTTTAGACGGCAAGGGAGTAAGTTGTATCAAATTAATATTTAGGCTCACATATTGCCCTGTTTGAAATACTACAATCTCCATTCAAAGTTGTTCAAATAAAGCATCCCAATCAATGATAGATGGTCTTTTGCCTTGATTAACTATTTCAAAAACTTTGCGATCGCAAAGCGCATGCCCTTTGGGCTTATCGCAATTTGAATTATTCAAACACTCTACACAAGCATTGGCAACGTCTATTCGACTAGTTTGTCCCGTAATTTTATCACCAGTTCCCAAAACAACATCTAATTTACCGTCAGTTTTTGCTCTTAATAAAGTATTCAAATCATAGGAAGTATAAGGACCATCTATTAAACGTCCGGGACGGATAATTGTATAAGGTAACTTTGAATTGATAATGGTTTCTTCAGCTTGTTTTTTTGCGTCAAGAATGCCAAAACTATTTAGAATACTGTAAGGAAACTCATTTTTACGTTCAACACCGCAGGAAGATATAAAAATGAATTGCTTTAAATCTTTTGGTGCTGCTTCTACTAAATTACTAACACCTTGAGCATCAACTTTCATCGGACTATTTTTAGCTTTGGCTTTCGCTTCTTCAGGATTGAAAAGTAGTCCGAAATATTCTAGAAAATTAGGTTCCTTTTCAAAATCCCATCTTTCTGAGGGGAAAGCAGTAGTTCCGCTACAGCAAATCAGATGAGTGATATTTTCCATTGCGACTGCTAAAGTGTCGGAATTGCGGATATCCCCAACAGCTATTTCTGCTTTACCAGCAAACATATTTTCGGCTTTGGATGCATTGCGCGTCAAAACCCGTACCTTAAAACCTTTATCCAGCAACTTTGCTACCGTTAATTGTCCAACTCCACCTGTAGCACCAGCAACCAATACTAAATCTTTTTCTGAGATACCATTTGAAGTCATAAATACGAACGAATTAACTAAGTTTTTGTATAACAAATCTTGATGATAGACAAGAAAATTATACCAATTATACAAAACAAAGAATCGAAGTAATTCTCTAGTGAATATAGAATTACCTCGATTTCTCACCTTAATATTTTTATCCGATTACGTTCCCAAATTGCTGCGCTTCGATCTCATTTTAATATTCAATCCCTGCTACCCTGATTTTGACTTCTAAACTTTTGTAGATGATGGCTTAAGAAATAACCATGCAACAAAAAATGTCGCTGCTGTAAACAATTGAATTAAATCTAATGCTGACAGATAACCATCTGAAAATGAAGCAATACTTCTATCTGTAATCCCAAATACCCACAATGATACGCCAAACAACCAAATCCCACTTTTGAGATTTCCCATAAATCCTTTCGCTTCGGGGGATTTTTGCTTATTCATAATTTCCTATTTTGTTGAAAAAAAATAGTCATGGGTACCCGTCAAGAATGAATATGAATGCCCCTATACATTTTTTAGATTCTTAACTTGGTGATTATATATTAATAAATTTTACTAAAGCTTGACAAATGTCTCTCTATACATTTTTGAAAATCACTATCAACAATGCGGTTGTAGGTTGATAGGAGAGGGGGTAGAACAAAATTTATAATTAATGTGGTAGAGTAATAGGCTGAGCATGTACACGATCGCAAAAGGTTTAGATGATAAAAAACGCTGTTTCGGGAATAAACCCGGACAGGAATTTTATGCCCATTACCACGACATGGAATGGGGTATTCCCGTCCACGACGATCGCAAGCTGTTTGAAATGCTCATTCTCGAAGGTGCACAAGCAGGTTTAAGCTGGGAAACGATTTTGAAAAAGCGTGAAGGCTATCGCAATGCATTTCATGATTTCAATCCTGAAAAAGTCGCTGTCATGACAGACTTGAAACTTGAAGCTTTACGCCAAAATCCGGAGATTGTTCGTAATCGTCTCAAGATTTATGCTACTCGTAAAAACGCACAAGTATTTCTAGATATTCAAAAGGAATTTGGAACTTTCGATACCTATGTGTGGGGTTTTGTTAAAGGTGAGACAATTGTCAATCATTGGAAAACTTTTGAAGAAGTGCCGGTAACCACACCCGAGAGTGATGCTTTATCTAAAGACTTAAAAAAACGCGGCATGAAGTTTGTCGGTTCCACGATCATATATGCTTACATGCAAGCCGTTGGCATGGTGAATGACCATTTAACGGATTGCTGGTGTTATAAGCGCGATCGTACTTCTTGAAGCATATTGAATCTACTTTTACTCTGAAACTAAACTAAGTTGTTTCATAACTTCGAGTAAAATAGATGCCATGGTACGGGGTACAATAGCTTATTATACATTGATAATTAGTGAATTTACTGTTGATACTCGAATGAATCGAGATAAAAGGCTTACTGAAGCGAGACTACAGCACGCAATTCTAACTTATAGAGATTAAACTGTAATTGGAATCAATTGCAAGTAATTATTAATAATCGAAATTGTATGGTCTATTTTTGACTATGCCAAAATTCTCTTTGGAGGTAAAATCAGTAGATGGGATATCTAAAATCCTTAAAAACCTGACATATGTTAGCAAAAGTAATCCAATTATTTTTTAAGCTTATTAATAAAAAATGGCAATAGCAATTGATTTTGGCACAAGTAATACCGTCATTGCTCGTTGGAACCCGGTGACTCAGCAGCCAGAGACTTTAAATATACCAGAATTATCTGCTCAACAAGGTTTAAATCCACCATTGATTCCTAGTTTGCTGTATGTGGAAGATGCATCCAAGGGTAATGTTTTAATTGGACAACAGGTAAGGAATCGTGGTGTTGATATCAAAGGAGACTCGCGATTTTTCCGCAGCTTCAAACGCGGGATTGGTGCAGATATTCAAGGTTTTTTACCGGAATTAGATGGAAATAATATTACTTTTGAACAAGTCGGGGAATGGTTTTTGCAAAAGGCGATCGAACAATTGTCATCTGTTGAAGGTGGTTTGGATTCCCTAGTATTAACAGTTCCTGTAAATAGCTTTGAAACTTACCGTCACTGGCTGGGAAAGGTTTGTCAAGGGCTACCCGTAGAGCAGGTGAGGATGTTGGATGAACCTACAGCAGCAGCTTTGGGGTATGGTTTAAGCGAGCAAGATTTATTATTAGTAGTTGACTTTGGCGGCGGAACTTTAGATTTATCTTTGGTACGTTTGGATAAAAGCGTACAGCAATCAAATAAGAAACCTTTGGGTTTTTTACTAAAGTTTGGCAATAAATCTTTAGCAGAAGACTCTAAACAAAAGGTGAAAACTGCTCGCGTACTTGCAAAAGCCGGTCAAAATTTAGGCGGTAGCGATATTGATAATTGGTTAACCGATTACTTTGCTAAAACTCAAGATTTGGCGGTAAGCCCTTTAACAACAAGACTTGCAGAAAAAATTAAAATTCAACTTTCTACACAAAATCAAGCTAGTGAAGTTTATTTCAACGACGAGACATTTGAAAGTTATGAATTAGAATTAAACCGCGATACTTTTGAAACAATTTTGCAAGAGCATTCGTTTTTTGCAATGCTTGATGAATCAATGACCCAATTATTGCAACAAGCACGCCGCCAAGGAATAGAAATTGCAGATATTAACTCCGTTTTATTAGTCGGGGGTACTTCCCAAATCCCTGCGGTGCAGACATGGATAAAAAATTACTTTGACTCAGAAAAAATTCGTAGCAAAAAAGCTTTTGAAGCGATCGCTCATGGAGCATTACAGTTAGCACAAGGGTTAGAAATTAAAGATTTTCTATATCACAGCTATGGAATCCGCTACTGGAATCGCCGTCAAAACCGTCATAGTTGGCATCCTGTGATCAAAGAAGGGCAGCCTTACCCAATGACTAAACCAGTAGAGTTATATTTAGGTGCTTCCTTAGAAAATCAACCAATCATAGAATTAATTATTGGAGAATTGGGAGCAGAAACAGGTGGTACCGAAATTTATTTTGATGGCTCGCGGTTGATTACCCGTCGTGCAGAAAACAGTGAAACTACAGTAAAACCTCTTAATGATAGCGACGGTGGTAAAAATATTGCGAAACTTACACCACCGGGTTTTCCAGGAAGCGATAGAGTAAAAGTTTCGTTAGAAGTAGATGAACAAAGGTTTTTAAGGATTACCGTTGAAGACTTATTGACAAATGAAACCGTTTTAGAAAATCAACTTGTGGCGCAGTTGAGTTAGTTTGAGGATTGGGAAATA
>JBCCSG010000023.1:0-38407 GCA_039200565.1 Cyanobacteria bacterium P01_D01_bin.50
ACAGTTCGTCAAGGGTTCCAATAAGAGTTTTTTTTCTTCTAAAAAAATTCCCATGGGTGCCCGTCAGTACAATTCGCAATTCGCAATTCGCAATTCGCAATTAATACCCACAGATGAATCTGGGGGCTTGAACCGAGTAATGCTTAAATAAATAGTCCATAAATAAATTCAGGGGCTTGTACCATAAAGGAAAATTGGTCAATAATGATCGAGCACAAAAGCAAAAAAAAGCAACTTTACCTACTCAATATTGTGTCCGATAGTGTTAAAATAATACACATAGATTCCGGACAATACTTAAGTAAAAAAATATAGCGAATTTCACTTAGATGCAATACAAATTTGACCTCACTCTCTTCCCCTCTCCGATACTTTGGAGAGGGGTCGAAGGAGAGAGGTGAGGTTTTGACTGTATTGGACTCAACCGAAAAACGCTATATAAGCAGAATAGAATACTATCCTGCTTATAAGCAAAAACCGAAAATAACTAATTGAGCAGTGATAGAAAAAACAGCTTCTCTATTAATGCTTATGCTTGCCTGTAGATATAATTAAATACAAGTATCGGAAATACAGAAAAGCCGCGTTTGTAATCAACTTAACAATACTATTCGTGAGTAGGAGTGTCTTTTCGTTGCTTCATTTTTTGCAACTGTAGCAATAACATATCCACCTCAGTTTGCAAATCCAGTAGCTTAACTTGTTGATCGATTTGATACAGAGTATTTGTCGAGCTGACCTTGGAATATTCGGCTTTACGTTCAGAAACAGAAGATACAGACATATTACTAATTAACTCCACAACTCTACTCACACCATTAGAGATATTATAATAATGGAATTTAAAGAATAATTAAAATTTTGTATAGATTGTATTACTTGCTGCAATATAAACAATTTTTTTTGCTACGCAACACATTTTGGATGACACAAGGGGCGGGGATTTTGTTCCGAAGGAAAAATTTGCCTTCTTGGGAATAGGTTATATAAAGCACTTAGCAGTTAGGAGTTAAAAGTTGAGTATTGAATAACGAGTAGTAAACTAACCATTCGCGGACAAATTACTCCTTAAGAGCTACTTGAAGCTTCCTCTAATCTTTCTACCCTCTCCGCAGGACCATTCCACCAAAATTTTGAGAAAAAGTTATCCTAGTGCTTCCTATTGATATAGTAGAAAAGATAAACTGTCATTCGACATTACAGTTCAAATTAAGTAGCTCTATAAAAATCCTGTGACTTTGAGCCTGTCTGCTGCAAAATCTCACCGCCAACCTTGGCAGGGACTAATCGAACAGTATCGCCAATACCTACCCGTAAGCGAAAATACCCCGGTCGTTACCCTTTTGGAAGGCAATACACCTTTAATTCCCGTGCCATCGATCGCACAACTCATCGGTAAACAAGTACGTGTTTTCGTAAAATACGACGGTTTGAACCCTACCGGTAGCTTCAAGGATAGAGGAATGACGATGGCGGTTTCCAAAGCGAAGGAAGCTGGTGCCCAGGCAGTTATCTGCGCGAGTACTGGTAATACTTCGGCAGCAGCAGCAGCTTATGCTCGGCGCGGCGGAATGCGTCCTTTTGTGATAATTCCTGACGGTTATGTGGCCCTCGGTAAATTAGCACAAGCTTTAGTGTATGGTGCTGAAGTTCTCGCAATTAAAGGAAATTTTGACAAGGCTTTAGAAATTGTTAGGGATATAGCTGAATATTATCCGGTTACTTTGGTAAATTCTCTTAACCCTTATCGTTTGGAAGGACAAAAAACCGGTGCTTTTGAAGTCGTAGATATTTTAGGCGATGCTCCAGATTGGCTATGTATTCCAGTAGGGAATGCGGGTAATATCACTGCATATTGGATGGGTTTTTGTCAATATCATCAAGATGGTAAATGCGGACATTTACCTAAAATGATGGGTTTTCAAGCAGCAGGTTCGGCACCGTTGGTGAATGGTAAAGTAGTAACTCATCCAGAAACCTTAGCTACAGCTATTAGGATTGGTAATCCTGCGAGTTGGGATAAAGCAGTAGCTGCGGCGGCGGCTAGTACGGGTGAATTTAACGCCGTCACCGATGAAGAAATTTTAGAAGCTTATCGACTATTAGCAGGGGAAGAAGGTGTTTTTTGCGAACCAGCTAGTGCGGCTTCTGTAGCAGGTTTATTAAAGGTAAAAGACCAAGTTCCGACTGGTGCGACTGTCGTTTGCGTGTTAACTGGTAATGGCTTGAAAGATCCAGACACAGCAATTAAACATAATAAAAGTCAATTTACTCAAGGCATTGAAGCGGATATAAAAACTGTTGCGGAGGTGATGGGGTTTTAGAAAGTGATGTTGCTCAAAACAATTATGAATCAAATTTTGTGGATAACCGAAACCCGTGTAGAAATGTTACGGTCTAAGGTCTCAAAATCCAAATTCATCAACTGAGTAGGCAACGCGTAGAAAGTTAAAATATCGTTTAATCTCTAAATATGGGTTTAAATCCCCACCTCAATTCCTGCCTTCTTCCTTCTATTTAAATTTGGGTAGAGCCACAGGGTAAACGCATCTAAAATTAATAAAACTAAATGGACAAAAAACTAAACTTATGCATGCGACGCAAAAATAAGATTTATTGCCAATCTTATTTTTTTTCCAGTAGATGAAAGGTAAAAAGTTCTATCTTCTCTATTCTCAATAAAATCAGCTTAATGCAATATTTTGGATTTTTATTGAGAATTAGGTGTTTTTATTGACAAGATGCATTAGCCTTGGGTAGAGCTATAGTAAAGCCCTACTTTCCGCGGATATTAATTTATAAATGCTCGTTCTATTATTACGTGCGTAGGTTTTTTTATGTGATTGCTTATTTCATCCTAGTTAGAGTTAAAGTTAAATTTAGAACGATAATTAGAGGAAAATCTTTTACATATGGTGTTTTACCATTTAAATGAAATCCTTTAACTAAGAACGATGAGTGATAATTACAGATAATGCAAGTTATAAAAAGACCCATCAAACCTAAAAGCTATATATCGTTTCTCTACATCTACTCAACTACTTGGGGAACTGCTGGTGATATTTGTTTAGTTCGTGAAACTGTAGCGAATGCGAGTACATCTAAATTCATAGGTCGTAAAGTTAAACTAGCTCTTCCAAGAGGAATGGAGCGCCACCGGGTGGAAGGCTTTCCAGTAATCAAGGTTGCAGGCCACGTTGGTGAAGGGCACCCCAAAGATGTTGGTTCCGAATGGGAGGTTTATGAAGGTGTCGAGAGAGAAGTTGCGATCGCGGTTCTGAAGCATTGGGGATTCAAGTTAATTGATTCGCAGTGAATTATCCAAGATATACGCCTAATACCATTTCACATTAGTTGTGGTGTTGATTTTCTTTTGAAGAAAATAAAAATATTAGTATTGATTAGCTTCGCTTAGTCTAGACATTTATAAGGCTAATATTGAGTGAAGCTAATTGAATACTTAATTTAAGTGAAAATCCGATTCAGGAAAACTAATGGTAAAACAACTAAGAATTCCTAAGTTATCCCGCATTAGTAAAATAAATATTTAACCAAATTTCTTTAATCAAAAGAAATATAAATTGATACTCAAAAATCCAGACGGTACTATAACCAACTATAAAACATTTGGCTCGCAACCACCCCTCAAAAGAGATGGTACTTCTAAAACCTTATTGTTGTTACACGGAATTGGTGCAGACAATGCTATGTGGCAACCACAAATGCAAAGGTATGCTTCACTAGGGTATCATGTCGTGGTGCCTGACCTTGTTTGGTCATGGGCTATCTTCAAAATTGAGCAATATCGATTTATCTGATTGGCATAATCAAATTAGCTGGCTTTTAGAGAATAACAATGTGGAAAAGTGTACTCTAATTGGAGCTAGCATGGGTGGAGTCATAGCCCAATCATTCCTAGTCGCTCATCCAGATATGGTGGAAACAATTATTATTGCTGACTCATTTGGGGAATTGAGCACATTCAAAGAGAAAATGTTAGGTATTTCCGCGGTATTTGGATTTTACCTATTCAAGATATTAGGTAAAAATATGCTGGCGAAAGGGATGTATACTACATACAAAGCTACATATGCTTACGTTGCTCAAGAGTATTTTGAGAAAGTTAGTTTGAATGTAGATTTAAATCAGATGATATTGGCTAGAAAAGCGATTAATCAAATCGATGTGTTAGATCAACTGAAATCTATAACCATACCTGCTTTAGTGATTGTAGGTGCAGAATTTGGTCAGTTCTTTATTGAAATCAACCGCAAAATTGCAGATTCATTACCTAACTCTGAGTTCATAATATTAGAACAATCAATGGACCCATCCAATCTAGTTAACCCCGTTGAATTCGATAAACAGGTACTCAGATTTTTAAAAAAGGAATTGGTTTAAAATTTCTTGCATTTGTACTATAAATTATAAAAAACAAAGTTGTTCACGTTCACCTTAGCGAAGCGTGTCCGCAAGGACATAGTCTGCTCCGAAAGCGGTATGGTAAGTCGTTAGACTAAAACGAGTAGAAAGCGTATCCGAACTACCCATTAACCGGATGTTGTCCATAAAACGGTAAGGCTTCTGTCCAATCTGGATATTTTTCTTGTTGCCAATCCAAATACGCCAATTGCAAAATACTTGTCACCGTTGCAGCTAAACCAGAATTTGCTTCCACAAGCTGATAATTTTCATGTCCTATATCTAATTTCTCTTGCCACACTTGCGGCATTAAAACCGTATCTGGCATTACAGTAGTAAGTCCACTACCATCCCTACTTACTTGATAAATCCCGGCGAACACCCTACCTCTTTGTGCGGGCATTTGTACGGCGATCGCTGCATCATTATCACCTCTATTTTCCCATGCGACTGCGGCCAAAGTAGAAACCGGAAACACTGGAATATTTAATTGTTGTCCTAAAGTGCGGGCTGCTACAACCCCAATGCGAGTACCCGTAAAGCCTCCAGGTCCCCTCGCTACAGCAACAAATGCCATGTCAGCCCAAGTTTGAGGTTTAATAAATTCCATCAAATATTGATGCATCAAATTAGAAACGTTACGTTCTAATTTCCATCGATCAGAACGGTAATCATCAGCAAAATTACTGATAGCTAAACCTAATTCGGGAGTGGTAGTATGCAGTGCTAAACCATATTTGTTCATTTTTGGCAAGGCGCATTGGGGAAGAGGAGCGACTACTTTAAAGTTCTCTGACTTGTGAGAATTGGGGTAGGAAAGAGGGGGAATAGTAGGAAGATTGGGAAGATTGGGAAGATTGGGAAGATTGGCAATCATGAATTCTCTGCGCATTCCGAGCTTACTATAACCCCAACACCACGAGTTGCCGCAAATCAAGTCGGCACGGCTTCACCGGGACGTAATTTAGACCATTTACCTTTTTCTTCTTTGAAACTCAAACATCCTACAACGTCCCATTCCATTTCAATGATTTCGCTTTGAGTGCGAATATTTACGTTTATAGTAGGTTCATTGGGTTCAAAGGTTGGTGTTTCGGTTAAATGGGGTTGTTGGTGCTGTGTTTCTACTGCATTATAAGTAATACAGCGGTCTACATAACTACAATTTACGCAAATACACATATTAAAACCAACTTTAGTTTTGCCTTATTGTTATTTTAGCCAGTAGCCACACTATTATTGACTAGCCTTTGGATTTATTTTTATTACAATGTACGGTTCTATTCTGTCTCAAATTACTCCAGAGTCTTTACCTTTTAATCTGGAGTTATTGCCAAAACCCGCTTATCTAGTAGGTGGTGCGGTGCGTGATGCTATTTTAGGAAGAACTCGCGAGTATTTAGATTTAGATTTTATTTTACCTTCAGAGGCGGTAAATGTAGCTCGTAAGATAGCAAAATATCATCAAGCTGGTTTTGTGTTACTTGATGCCCAAAGGCAAATTGCCCGCGTGGTGTTTCCCCATGCTACGGTTGATATTGCTCAACTTGAGGGTGATTCCTTAGAAACTGACTTGCATCGGCGAGATTTTACTATAAATGCCATCGCCTACAATATTCATACCCAAGAAATTATCGATCCGCTACAAGGTAGAGCTGATTTAGAAAAGGGTATTGTACGCATGATATCACCTGCGAATTTAGAAGATGACCCTCTACGCTTAATACGGGGATATCGCCAAGCCGCACAGTTGGGCTTTGATATTGAAGCTCAAACCCGCTCAACTATTCGTTCTTTAGCATTACATCTCGAAAAAGTTGCTTCTGAACGAATACGGGTAGAATTAGGCTATATGTTAGCTAATTCTCAAGGTACGCCTTGGTTAATAAAAGCGACCGTTGATGGTTTACTCAAATCTTCTTTCAAGTACGCTACATCACAAAGCTGTATTTTGCTTGCCGAAGTTGATAAAGTAGCTTCACAACTTACAGAAAATTTTCCAACTTTAAGGGAAATACTGCAAAAATATATTAGAGATACAGTAAAGACAACTCAGTTGGGTATAGCCAAATTAGCTTGCTTAGTTAACCCCAAACCAGATATTGCCGAAGTCGAATTGGAACAACTTACCTATAGTAGAGCCGAAATTCAAGCCGTAACAACAGCAATGAGATTGTTTCCCAGGCTTCAAGTACCCCTGATATCCTTAAGAGAACAATATTTTTTATTTCAAGAGGCGGGTTGCGTATTCCCGACTACAAACATTTTAGCAATAGCTTATGGTAATGTAGTCGAGGAGATGTCCGAAGACAAGCCGCTAACAACATACGCATCTTTACTAGCCCGCTATCTAAACCCTGACGATCCGGTTGCGCATCCCACTCAGTTAGTAAGTGGGAAACACATTATATCATTATTAAACATTCCTTCGTCACCACTTATAGGTCAACTACTGACAGAAATTGCAGTGGCACAAGTCGAAAGCAAAATTTCTACATTTGATGAAGCGATAGAATTTGCACGAAAGTTGGTTGAAGAAAATGGGTATGGGGAATAGAGACGTTATAAGCTAGGAAGGCGGGAGTGCCGGGATTTAAAAGATTTTACTCTTCCCCCTCTTCCCCACGCCACTTGCTACAAGTCGGGGAACCCTTTCGGCAATAGCGAGTGGGGGAGATCCCCTTGCACCGCGCTGCCTCACCAACGCAGTGGCTCCTCTTCCCCCTCTCTAGGAGAATTTAGGCAGCAAAAACCACCAAAATTACATCTCCCGCTGATATTTTTCTGAGATATCTACCAGATTTACTTGGCACTGTGAAGGAACCAAATCAATTAAAGGTATTTCACCTTTACCGCCACCAATTTTTATCGAGATAGATTGCAAAACATTAACAACATCCTTTGGCACCACAGGCTTATTGGAACTAATTAAAGGATAAATAGCTTCGGCGACGACGGTATGCAACTTGGCATCGGACAAATAGAGATGCCACTTAGCGATATCTATATAGACATTTTCGCCAATTTCAGCGGCTAGAGCTTCCATGAATTCTGCGTTGTTAGTCATAGCCTAAAAATAATCCTACAAAATAAATGCTTTAAATTTACAAGCTATTTGAGAATTATGCTGAAATTTTCAAGTCAACTCAACCACCAACAGTTACAGAAATCGTCGTCGCCTTTGAAAATCAATCTTCAGGTAGATTTTGGTGGAGTATTGGAATAATCGGCGATCGCGGAAATATAAATTAGATGTGAGAGCAATATTGCTAACCAACTAAATGTAAAAATGGGCAACCACTGCCAATCTTTCTGCATAAAATTGTTAAAAAACCACAAACCGGAATTAAATAAAGCAAATATCGCCACATGAACGGCAAAATTCATCCTATCGTCTAATTTACGGTAAGCAGGGTCGTTGCGATCTGGTTTACGGGGCCAACGAGGAGGCATAAATATTTTTTACGGAATAAACAGTAATGAAAGACGTAACAGTCTCAAATAATTAAGACGTAACAATGTTACGTCTCTACAATTTTAATGTTATCCGCGCCACAAATTTAATTTACTTAGAAGGAAAACATACTATTCAGGCTTTTTGCATTTTTCGCCAAACGGTAAAGGCTAAAAGTATAACAATTGTTAGGGTGGTGGCAATAATTTGTGCTGGAGTCATTCTTCGTATAGTCATTCCCAACCAGTTGAAAACTAAAGTTATTGACCAAAGGATAAGCGCCGCACGTCGTTGAGATAAACCCCAAGCTAACAAACGATGGTGAAAATGGTCTTTCCCTGGTGTGTTAAGAGGGTTTTTACCTGCTGCTAAACGCCGTACAAAAACTTGGGTAGTGTCTAGCACTGGCAGTAGAAGAAACACGACTGGAGGCAGTACAGATAAAACCGTAGTTATTTGTAACTCACCTAAAATACTGGTTGCAGCTAATACATAACCGAAGAAATATGCTCCAGCATCACCCATAATAATTTTTGACGGATAGAAGTTATGGCGTAAAAATCCCAGTGCGGAACCAGCCAAAGCTGCTAACACTAAAGTTGCTGCGGCACGGTTGAAAGACTGCGCGGAAACTGCTAACAAACTCATAGCGGTGATAAAACTAACTCCTCCCGCTAAACCATCCATCCCGTCCATTAAATTAATAGCGTTGGTAATTCCCACTACCCACAACACAGTTAGTAATGTAGATAGGGTGGAATCTATAGGAGTACCAAAAGTTAAATCAAAACCAATATCGTTAGCAACTAGTAAAAGCGCTGTTAGAATTTGTACCAACATTCTAAAAGAAGCGGGTAAGTCAAATTGGTCATCAATGAAACCTACCAATACCAATATCGATCCACCCAGCAACACCGTTAAAACTTGCGCTAAGACATTTTCTAATTCAATTGGTCGTAATAAACTCGCAAGGGTAACAGCGGCAATTACTCCTGCATAAATTGCTAATCCTCCCGCATTCGGTAAAGGCTCTCGGTTTAAACGCCTTGCATTTGGCTGATCAGCCCAACCCACACGCAAAGCAAATTTACGTATCCGGGGAATTAAACTCCAGCTTACAACTAAAGCTAATAAAAACGTAAACACTACTGCCAACCAGCCAGAACCGCTTGGCTCGGCAATACCGAGAGATTTAAGAGAACTGTATATATTCATCTCCCGATTCCTTCATTACTGCCAGTATCCTACATGAGCATCAACTGTATATTAATCATTTTTGTTCCCAATATCTGTAATATGAACCGCTTGTATTATTAGCACTCTTGAGCAGTGAGTGCTAAATTGTAAAACAGGAATGCTTGTGGATTAAAAAATGGCAAAAATCGTTTCCTTTAATGAAGAATCACGTCGGTCATTGGAGAAGGGAATCAACGCCCTTGCTGATGCCGTCAAAATTACTTTGGGACCAAAAGGTCGTAACGTTCTTTTAGAAAAGAAATTTGGTGCGCCTCAAATTGTAAACGATGGTATCACCGTTGCCAAAGAAATTGAACTGTACGATCCTTTGGAAAACACTGGTGCGAGATTAATCCAGGAAGTAGCTGAAAAAACCAAAGAAATCGCGGGGGATGGTACTACTACCGCCACAGTTTTAGCCCAAGCTATTATCCGCGAGGGTTTGAAAAACGTTGCTGCTGGTTCCAACCCCATGAGTTTAAAGCGCGGTATCGATAAAACAATCGAAGCGCTGGTGCAGGAAATCGCTAAGATTACCAAGCCAGTCGAAGGAAGTGCGATCGCGAGCGTTGCAACTGTATCTGCTGGTAACGATGAAGAAGTAGGTAACATGATTGCTGAAGCGATGGAGAAGGTTACTAAAGACGGTGTAATTACCGTTGAAGAATCTAAATCTCTATCTACCGAATTAGAAGTTGTAGAAGGGATGCAGATTGATCGGGGATATAGTTCCCCTTACTTCATCACCAACAACGACCGGATGACAGTAGAATTTGAAAATGCCCGCATCTTGATTACTGATAAGAAAATCAGCAACATTCAGGATTTAGTGCCGGTATTAGAAAAAGTTGCTCGTGGCGGTCAACCTTTGTTAATTATCGCTGAAGATGTTGAAGGTGAAGCTTTAGCAACTTTAGTGGTAAACAAAGCTAGAGGTGTATTAGGAGTTTGTGCTATCAAAGCCCCTGGTTTTGGCGAACGTCGTAAAGCAATGTTACAAGATATTGCAATTCTGACTGGCGGACAAATGATTTCCGAAGAAATCGGTTTGAGCTTAGATACGGTAACTTTGGAAATGTTAGGTACCGCTCGTAAAATCGAGATTGACAAAGAAAACACCACTATAGTTGCTGCTGGTGATTTAAAAGCTGATGTTGAAAAACGCATTGGTCAAATCCGTAGACAGCTTGAGGAAACCGACTCAGAATACGACAAAGAGAAATTGCAAGAACGTATCGCCAAATTAGCTGGTGGCGTTGCTGTAATTAAAGTTGGTGCGGCAACCGAAACCGAGTTAAAAGATCGTAAATTACGTATTGAAGATGCATTAAACGCGACTAAAGCAGCGGTAGAAGAAGGCATCGTTCCCGGTGGCGGTACTACTTTGATTCACTTAACTAAAAAAGTAGAGGAAATCAAAAATACCCTCAGTGAAGAAGAACAAATTGGTGCGAGCATCGTAGCGCGATCGCTAGAAGCACCATTACGTCAAATTGCGGATAACGCCGGTGTAGAAGGTTCAGTTATTGTCTCCAGAGTTAGAGACACCGAATTCAACATTGGTTATAACGCAGCTAGCGGGGAGTTTGAAGACTTAATTTCCGTGGGAATTATCGATCCCGCTAAAGTAGTGCGCTCCTCCTTACAAAACGCTGGTTCCATTGCCGGAATGGTACTAACAACCGAAGCCTTAGTGGTAGAAAAACCAGAACCTAAAGCTGCTGCTGGTGCTCCCGACATGGGCGGCATGGGCGGTATGGGCGGCATGGGCGGCATGGGCGGTATGGGTATGCCTGGAATGGGAGGAATGGGAATGATGTAATCAAGGTTAGTAGTTGGTAGTTGATGGCTCACGGAATTATCACAACTAACAACTATCAACTAACAACTTCCTACATCACCAAATTCTCTTTAGCCCATAGGGCGGCTTGGGTTCTATCTCTTAATCCGAGCCGCCCTAAAATTTGGGTAACGTAGTTTTTTACGGTTCCTTCACTAAGGTATAAAGTTTTGGAAATTTCTCGATTACTTTTTCCTTGAGATATTAAAGTTAATACCTCTAATTCCCTTTCAGTTAAGTTGTGCTCAATATTGTTTTCTTTTACAGGAATTGGGGGGCGTAACTGGGCAAAGACTTTTGGAGCAATAGTCGGGCCTAGTTGAGAATGACCTTGATGTATAGCGTGAATTGCTGCAGCTAATTGAGGTGCAGGAGTATTTTTGAGCAGATAACCGAGTGCGCCAGCTTGTAAAGACTGCCAAATATATTCATCTTCGTCGAAAGTTGTCAGCACTAGAATTTTAATCCAAGGGAACTTTTGATGAATTTCGCGGGTTGCTGCGACTCCATCACATACAGGCATCCGCACATCCATGAGAATTACATCAGGTTGTAATTGTTGGGTGAGGGAAATAGCTTCATTGCCGTGATTAGCTTGCCCGACAATTTCTATATCTTCTTCTAACAACAGCAAGGATGCTAATCCTTGGCGAAATAACGGTTGGTCATCTGCTAACAACAGCCGGATCATCATATTATTAAATTTTGGAGATGCTGTTTTTTTAGTATGACAATTTTAAAATCTTGTTCCCAAATTGTATATTTTTGTTACAGATTAAGACTTGGGTATTAGGTGTTAGCGGTGAGATATTGAGGATTGAATAAATTGTTTCAAATTTTTAACTTCTAACTCCCAACTCCTAACTACTAACTCCTAACTCCGTGAGCTATTTCCTTATTTCTCAATCGGAGCATCGGCGATTCGGCTCCATTCATTCCAAGAACCATCATAATTGCGTAAATTAGGATAACCCAATAAATACTTTAAGACAAACCAAGTGTGTGCCGAACGCGCTCCAACGGCACAGTAAGGAATTATATTTTTGTCTGGTGTAATACCTTTACTTTCGTAAATTTTGCGTAATTCTTCTATCGGTTTTAAAGTTCCGTCTTCATTCAAGGTTGATTCGTAATAAACGTGTAACGCACCCGGAATATGTCCAGTACGTTCGCCATTTTCCGGGGGTTTGTCGTAAAACCATTCGCCACTGTATTCTTGAGGGGTTCTTACATCAACGATTGCGCTATCTACTTGGTTGATAGAGTTCCTAACTTCTTCATATAACGCTCTTAAATTAGCATCTGGTTGTTGAGCGCAATATTGAGTTGGAGTCGCAACAGTTTTGATTTGTGCCAGGGGGCGTTTTTCTGCTATCCATTTGCTGCGACTACCATTAAGAATTCTGACATCTTGATGACCAAAAACTTTCAACAACCAAAAAATCCATCCTCCTACAGCAGCAAGTTCACCGTAGACTATGACGGTAGAGTTATTTTCAATACCGGAGTGCGAAAGTAATTTTTCAATGTTCGCTTTATCAAAATTAACTTTATAATCGGGAAGCATTAAATCGGTGAATGGATTCCACATAACTGCTCCAGGAATCACTTCCCTAGGGATTGCTTGGGGATTTACAGCGACTTCAACTATACGAACCTTCTCGTCATTCAAGTGATCGTCAAGCCACTGAGTATCTACAATTACTTCTGGATGAACGTAATTTAACATTTTCTGATTCCTGATTAATTGTTAGTTTGTAGTTGCGATGGCTTCGCACATGCCCCGCCCCGCGCTTATCGCCGCGCTTTCTTAAACGTTGTAGAAATTATCGGAGTGATAGATATAAATTAAAATTAAATTTTGATAAAGCCTAGTCCTCTTTCGGGTACAATTTGCATCAAGTGTAATCAGAAAATTGAAAATAATAACCTTTCAATGGTTTTATTGCAAATCTAAAATCTGATGATGGCGAATTCTTTGCAATTAATATTTGAGGAAATAACCAAAACTCGCAACGAACAGCAATTGCGAGGAGGAGTTATGGTTCAACTTGGCAATTATTTTGATGCAAAACGTCGGGGATTATTTTTCTTTGATAAGCTTCCTCAGGGAAAAACTTCAGCCATTTTTGAATTAGCACTATCTCTAGAACATAATCCAGTTTTACGTTATGTGGTGGAGCATCATGCTCCAGTGCATGAAGAAGTGGTGTTACAACCAGGAAAATGGAAAACAATTTGTCCGCGCTTCGACCACGGACATGTCATGGCTGGCCCTATAATCGGTAATGGAAAGTTGATTGGTGGAATAGGTTTTACCCGCACGCGAGAATCATCTGCTTTTAATGCTCGGGATTTAGCTGACTTAAGTGCTGTTTGCTTGCATTTATCAACTTGGCTAACAACAATCAAATCCCAAACAAAGCAATTGGATTTAGATATTAATCGTTTAACATCGCGAGAAATTCAAATTGCCGAATTAGTTGCACAAGGTTTAACAAACGCTCAAATAGGTGCATATTTGTGGATTCAAGAAAATTCCGTCAAACAAGCATTAAAAAGAATGTTTCGTAAACTTGAAGTTTCCTCTCGCGCAGAAATGGTAGCTAGACTTTATTCAGTTAAGAGTTAGTTGTTAAAGAGAAGTTAAGATTTAATAATTTTCTCCCCCCTCTCCCCCCTCTACCCCACGCCAGTTGCTACAACCGTCGTGTTCCTCGGCAACGCACTGGCTCCTCTCCCCCTCAAGCCGGAATCCAAACTCGAATTTGAGTACCTTTTGCCAAAGTACTTCTAACTTGAATTTCTCCTCCTAAAATTTGCACTCTTTCTTGCATTCCTCGTAAACCAAAACCTGTATGATGTGCGTTAACTTCAAAACCTTGACCATCATCTATGATTTCTAAAATAATTCCTTCAGTATTTTGATAGCCTTTTATATTGACAACTTTAGCACGAGCGTGTTTTTGAATATTGGTAACAGCTTCTTGAACAATACAATATAGTTGATGACTAGTTTGACTTGGTAATTGTGGAAATTCTGAATATAAATCAATTACAAATGATTGATTTCGTTCTACTTGCTCAACTAAAATCGCCAAAGCTTGATTAAGATTAAAATTCATTTGACGGATAGATTGAACAGAATTTCTTACTTTTGTTAAACATTCACTAGATAAATCTTTCGCGATATTTAAGGAATTAATAGCTTTATTTGAGTTCTTTTCATACAATCTTTGAGCGAGTTCTAACTGTATATCTAATGTAGTCAAAGAATGACCTAAAGAGTCGTGAATTTCACGAGCGATACGACTACGCTCTAAACTTGCAGCTAAAGATTCTACCTGTTGAGTTAATGCTTCTGCTTTTTGACGGCTTTTTTGTTCTGCGACTACAACAAAACCTAATAAAAGCACAAATACACTTGCTGTAAGATAGTTACCAATTTCACCAATTACTACTCTACGAGTAATTAAGTTAGTATTATTTAATTCTGCAATTAGTGGAGTTAAGTTAGCACGATTAAAATCTAATATTATAGGTACACTAAAAGCTGTAGCAATACCCCAAGCAATTCCGGAAAAAACTGTGATTAAAATAACTTCTTGACGTTTTAATAAAAAACAGCTTTTAGCAAGTGTCAGAAATAGAATTAGTTCAAAATCAACCCCTATCGCTTTAGGAATTATGACTACAAATATTTCTAAAATAATATAAGCTCGTCTTTGGAAGGTAGGACGATTAATTGGATATATGAAGCTCAAACATGTTAAAATAACCAATTGAGAAAATGTAACATAAGTTGGTATTGGTAAATTCTGATAATTAGTTCTATTACGACTTAATAAAAAGAGTAATAAATATACAATTAAAATCAACCATTCTACATAACGTGTGGCACGACGGATAGATGAAGAAGCTGTTGAATTGAAATGCATAAAATCAAAATTTTTGAAAATTAAGTTAATTATCTTATTAATATTATTTAAAGTGAGATAAATTTACAACATGACCATAGTCATATTCATGGATGACTAGAGTACATGTCTTGATAAAAATATCTTAATTAATATATTCAAGACTTAGGCAACTGACATATTTCTTTGTTGGGTACTCCCAGACTAACTGATTCTTAATGCAGTTATAAGGCAATGATGGTACTCCATCACATCAGGCTTGTCTCAATATAGTAAGTCATAATATTTTCACCTATTTTTCAGATCCTAATATAGGAAAAGTTAACTTTTGCTCAGTTGTTTAATGTAATAAAATATTTTTTTTCTTATAGTTCTATTGCAAAAGTAAAACCAGCACGCTTTTTCTTAGAGGATGTTTAAAAAGTATAGTTTTTAACGCAATTGAGGGACTATGCCTCCTTTCCCCTTTATAAAAGGGGTTAAAGCCCCCCTTTGTTAAGGGGAGCTACTGCGTTTATAAGTTAATATTATTCGGTGAGGTATGCAGGTAAAAATCAATGTATTTCTTATAGGTTAAGCTTTTTACCCTTTGTCCAATGGCAGAAAAATTAAGAAATCATGATTTATTCCATTTATAAACCGGGTCAAAGTGCATGATCAAAAAATTATTTCGTCCAACACCTCAACTAATTAATCAGTACGAAGAAGATTTCTATCACCATCCCGGAACAATACCGGGAACTCTCAATATTGATAAGGATGCGCCAGAAACCAAAGTTACCTTAATTGATTACAACCAGAATCAAGTCACTTCCAAAAAAATTAGTATCCCAGAAGACTGCGCTAATTATCTACATACTGAATCGGTTTCTTGGGTAGATGTACAAGGTTTGGGTAACACAGATATTTTGCAAGAAATTGGCAAAGTTTTTGAACTGCATCCTCTAGTTCTAGAAGATGTGGTAAATGTTCCAGAACGTCCGAAAATAGAAGATTATGAAGACCAATTAGTGATTATTTCTCGGATGGTGATGCCAAAAGAAAATAGCAATGGTTTTCAAAGCGAACAGGTAAGTTTTGTTCTGGGAAAGAATTATCTGTTGACAGTTCAAGAAGAACCCACCTGTGATTGCTTTGGTCCAGTACGCTTGAGAATTAACAACAATAAAGGTATCATCCGCAAGCAGGGAGCTGATTATTTGGCTTACGCGCTTTTAGATGCAATCATCGATGGGTTTTTCCCCGTACTAGAAGATTATGGCGAACGCATTGAAGGTTTAGAGGAGGAAGTAATAGTAAATCCGACTCGAAAAACACTGCAAAAAATTTATAGAATAAGGCGAGAATTGCTACAATTACGTCGCGCTATATGGCCGCAGCGTAGTGCAATCAATTCTTTGATTAGAGATAGTAACGAACTCATTAGTGAGGAGGTGAGAATTTACCTAAGAGATTGTTACGATCATGCAGTGCAAGTTATGGATATGGTAGAAACTTATCGAGAACTTGCATCGGGGCTAATGGACGTATATCTTTCGGCGGTAAGCAACCGAATGAATGAAATCATGAAGTTGCTAACAGTGTTTTCGTGGATTTTCCTACCCTTAACCTTTATTGCTGGGTTATATGGGATGAACTTTGAATATATGCCCGGAGTGAAAACGCCTTGGGGTTTCTGGTTATGTGTAACGGCAATGGTGTCGATTGCGGTTGGTTTATTATTATTTTTCCGACGAAGTGGTTGGCTCGAAAGTCCTGCCAATATTAAAGATGTTCGAGGTGAGCGACAATTTTAGGGGGTTACATTTAGATAAATGCAACAACAGACGAATCCGAATTTACTTGTACTGACACTTTATATCATCGGTGTTAGTTATATTTTAAACTTAATGGTCGAATCGATCGACGAACAAATAAAGTTTGCTTTTGATAAGGCAGCTGTTGACAAACAATTAAAAGAACAAAATCTCGATGACAAGGTTACTATAGCCTTTAAATTGAAGGCTTGTTACGACATTGATGGTCTAAAGGATTTATTACTCATTCTTACTAATAAATCAGATAACTTTGCCGTATATGTTGACTGGGATAACTCTTCTTTGGCTGAAAACCATAAAAATGTATCGCGTAGAATAATTCGTAAATCACCAGATGTGTCCCGGGATTTAGGTGTACCCCAAAGTCCTAGCTTAATTGCTCCCAGTCAAACCCTCGTACAGGGTATTACCGCTGAAGATGTATTTAAACGAGATCAAGAAACCGGAACATATCAACCAGAAAAAGCTTTAGTTGATATAGCTGGACTTAAAGCTAGTCCGAACAAAAAATTCAGAAAATTATACAAAAAATTTATGAGCAGAAGAGAACAAATGGGATTTTCTCTTCAATTAGTGCTGCGATTTTCAGAAGTGCGCGTGGGTTTGGCACCAGGTCAAAATATTCCTCCCATGTCCATTATTAATTGTCCTTTTAGCATTAAAAAACTTCCTTGGACTTATGCCCTACCTTGGAATAAAAAGAGAGCATCTTAAAATCATCCAAGGCTAAACTAGAATATTAGGAGAGAGTAGGCGAGGCGATTACAGATTAGTTTCAACAAAACTAATTTGAGGAAAGTCCGGGCTTCCGAAAGACCAAACTTGCTGGGTAACGCCCAGTGCGTGCGAGCGTGAGGATAGTGCCACAGAAAAATACCGCCAATCAATTTTAGGTTTTAAATTTTGGATTGAATCTAAAATCCAAAATCGCAAATCCAAAATCCTTTGGTAAGGGTGCAAAGGTGAGGTAAGAGCTCACCAGCAGCGTCGAGAGGCGCTGGCTCGGTAAACCCCGGTTGGAAGCAAGGCGAGAGGAACTATGGTTGGTCTTTTTCCAGTTCCGCTTTATGAGAGCCGCTTGAGGCGTTTGGTAACAAGCGTCCCAGATAGATTATTGCCCTAGCAATGTCGGAAAGTCTATTTGCGGCATTTCTAGAACAGAACCCGGCTTATGTCCGACTCTCTCCCCCTTTTTTGTCATGGAAGATGGGAGATGGGGATATTTGTCACTGCTTTGGCATGGAACACGTACGCCCGCTCCGCAAGTGAAGCAGCACGTGGGGGTTTCCCCCACACGAGTAGTGCTCTAAGCCGCAGCTTCGCTGAACGCCCTCCGTTAGCGTAGCGTGTCCGATAGGATATAGGAGATATCCGAAAGGTGGCGAACCCGTTCAACCTTCACGGTGCGGCTCAGGGGGAAATGGGGAGATAGAATTCTAACTTTTTACCTTAATTAATGTCTGTTATTTATCCGCGTCGTCAACGACAACTTGAAAGTTTAGTTAAAAAGCTAGGTTTATCAGCTTCTTCACCTTTGAAATGGGAATTGCTAGACTTAGCGCTGACTCACCCCTCTATTTCAGAGTCGGAAAATTATGAACAACTTGAATTTGTTGGGGATGCGGTGGTGCGTTTGGTTGCAGCTCTTGTTCTATGGGAAAACTTTCATGATGCTCGGGTAGGTGATTTTGCTGCAATTCGTTCTGTACTAGTAAGCGATCGCATTCTCGCTCAATTAGCTGGTTCTTACGGTTTGGAACTATATTTATTGGTTGCCGGTAGTGCTTATGGAGATAAAGCAGGGCAAGAGTCTAGGTTGGCGGATGCTTTTGAAGCGATTTTAGGTGCCCTTTATCTGAGTACTAATAATTTAGAGTTGATTCGCCCTTGGCTAGATCCTCACTTTAAACAACTTGCCGCAGAAATCAGATCGGATCCAGCAAGGCAAAATTATAAAGCTGCTCTACAAGAATGGACTCAAGGAAAATATAAAACTTTACCCGAATATCGCGTCACTCAACTCACTCCACCAACACATAATCAAGAACGCTTCATGGCTGAGGTTTGGTTGCACGGTGAAAAATTAGGTTCGGGTAAAGGGCGTTCTATCAAAGCTGCCGAGCAAGCTGCTGCTAAAGTGGCTTTTCTCGCTATAGAACCTCCGCAAAATCCCTGATATCAATCTAGTGTTTTATAAGCTATTGATTGCAAGGTTCTCAAAGACTTAATAGTACTTAAGTACTATTAAGTCTTATTGATTTACGAGTTTTACGTAGTTACGTAGCTAAAAATAGAGACTGAAAAACATCTAAAAGATCGTGTGAATTCCATACATTAAGGGAGTTTTAAGGATTAAATATAAAATGAACTTGTTGATTTTATTGTATAACTAATGACTAATGAGTGAGAAAAAATGACTAATAACTAATGATGAATTCAATAAAAGTTGCTGTAGTTGGGGTTGGACGCTGGGGAGTTCATTTGCTGCGAAATTTTTTAGCACATCCTACAGTTGAAGTTGCAGCAGTGGTAGATCCAAATTCTGAATGTTTGGCGAAGGTAAAACGGCAATATAACTTAGAGGATAATGTTTTATTAACTACCGAATGGCAGAAATTACAGCAATTATCAGAATTAGATGCAGTAGTAATTGCTACTCCTGCATTCACCCACTACTCTTTAATTGTGGATGCTTTGAACTGGGGATGCCATGTTTTAGCCGAAAAACCTCTAACTCTTAATCCCTCAGAATGTCGTCAACTATGCGAGTTGGCAGACAAACAGCAATTGATATTAATGGTAGATCATACCTATTTATTTCATCCGGCAGTGGAAAAAGGACAAGCAGTATTGCAAGCGGGTGCCGTGGGAGATTTACGCTACGGTTATGCGACACGCACCCATTTGGGGCCAGTACGCCATGACGTAGATGCACTGTGGGATTTAGCCATTCACGATATTGCGATCTTCAATGCCTGGTTGGGGCTCACGCCCATTGTCGCTCAAGCAACGGGGAAGGTTTGGTTGCGAACAGCACCCGAAGAGAAATTATCAGATTTAGTCTGGCTAACTTTAACATACCCTTGTGATTTTCAAGTATTCATTCATTTATGCTGGCTTAATCATGATAAACAGCGACGTTTGGGAGTTGTAGGTAGTCGCGGTAGCTTAATTTTTGATGAAATGTTACCTGAGGCACCATTGACGTTAATACAGGGTGAGTTTGAACGTCAAGAAAATCACTTTAACCCCGTAAATCAACAACGAAAAGTGTTAGAAATTGAAAAAGGTGAACCATTACAACGAGTTTGTAACAGCTTTATTGAATGCATCGTACAAAATACTCCCTCAGCAATATCTAATGGTGTAGTAGGTACGGAGTTAGTGGAGATTCTAACCGCTCTTACCCAATCTTTGGAGACAGGAGGTAAATCCATTTTAATTTAATAGTATTTTCCCAAAGCAGGGTTTTTAGCAAGCAGAAATATCATTCTATATTTCTCGATAGAAATCGTAGAGATACAGAGACTTTGCCTGGGAGCAACGTCTCTAGAGAATTCAAAATATATTGCCTAATTTGAGTTGCTTTGAAAGGTGATTTGTGGTATTTTTTTCCCTTTAATATTCTCATCTCCAGAATCAATTTTAGTTGAAGCTGTAAATGGATGTTCGCTATCGATTAAAGGCAAAGTAATTTTCACTATTGTACCTTCTTGAAGTCCAGGACTTTCAAGAGTTATCGTACCTCCCATCAATTCGATTAAGTTACGTGAAATTGCTAGTCCCAACCCAGTACCGCTATACTTACGCGTAGTGCTGCCATCAAGCATTACAAAAGGTCGAAATAATTTTTGTTGTTCTTCGATATTAATCCCTATACCTGTATCTTTAACAGCAACGGTGACCCAATATTTATCATGGTGATGTTGAATCTCTGTGGTGATGGTAATGCTTCCTGTGTCGGTAAATTTCGTTGCATTCCCAACGACGTTTATCAATACTTGCTTGAGCTTCGCCGTATCCGCATTAACTCGAATTTGCTCCTTTAATTCGGGAACATTTAACTGCAAACCTTTTTGTTGAATATTAACCGATTGTAAAGTAATTACGTCTTTAATAACTAAGCGGAGGTCAATTGGTTTCATGACAACTGAAAACTTACCCGCTTCTATTCTAGAAATATCAAGTAAGTCGTTAATAATACCTAACAAATGAATAGCAGTTTCATCGGCACGTTTGAGAAATTCTTTTTCTTCTTCTCTATCGTCGCACAAGTCATCTCGAACCAAGCGTATGGAATTGATAATGATGTTTAAGGGATTCCTCAACTCATGGGAAGTCGTAGCTAAAAAATGACTTTTACTCTGATTGGCTGTTTTTGCATCTTTCCAGGCAATTTCCAATTCATCAGCATATGTTTTGAGTCTTTCAACCATTTGTGAGAGTGCTTGCCCTAGTTGATTAAACTCCCGAATTTTGAAATTGTGTGGAACTGCCGAAGTTGTATGGTGGGAGTGGAGATTTAAAGCATAATCGCGCAATTGTTCTATAGGATAAGCTAAATAACGAGCCACATACAGCGATGCCAATAAAGTTGCACTAATCAAGCCAATTGTCAATATAAACAAAATTAGCTGGATTTCTTTTAAGCCGTGTAGTGCATTATCCAAACTGGTAACAGCTAAAATTATCCATTTTTCTTCTCCATTTTTAATAGGGCTACTAATAGTCGTATATCCAGCAAGTAACTGCTCCCCTTCTTTTTCAAAAAATAAATCTAAAGATTCTTTACTTCCGGATGTAGCATTTCCTAGGATAGAAAGTAATTTTTTCCCATCTGCATGTTCGCTAATATTTGTACCTACTCTTTGAAAAATAGGATGTGCCAAAATAGTCCCGTTTTCTGCAATTACGACCGTAGAACCAGTTAAAAATCCAGGAGTTTCTTTGATTTTTTCGTGCAATAGTTGCGACTGCATACTTAATGTATAAAGCAATTTACCTTGAGTGTCGTAGACGGGAGAAGACAAGATAAGCTCTAAATTTAAAGGCTGATTATTTAAATCATTTGTTTTCGATTTTACAGGTAAGATAGGTTGAATTTGAACTTTTGTTTGAGAAAAGGAAAAATTATTCAAATCCGTTAATTTGTTACCACAAGTGCCAGTAATAATGTTACCACTCTCAGGATTTTTTAATTGAATACACTTGATTTGTCTGGGCAATTCTTGAGCTAATTTCCTCACAAATTGTTCAACCATTGGGGGCTTACCCGATTGAAGAGCAGTTGTTTGGGAAGTAATTAACAGGTTGCTTTTGAGTATATCAATAGTATCTACAATATTCTCTCCTTTAATAATGGCACTTTCGGTTAAATTCTGACGGGCACTCTCTATTAAGCTAGAACGTGCTTTCTTATAGCCGACAAACTCACCGATCAATAATATTGGTACTGATAGCAATAATATTTTTGATACTAGAATTCGGCGAAATGATGATTGACGAAAATTCACCATTGACATTCTCTGATAGGCATTTGCAAACTAAAACGGTCTGAAATTGGTTATTTAACAAGTTAATATACTTATATTATTAAGTTCATTAATCCTAATAATCAAGTTATTAAATTGTTGTGAACTAGAAAGAAGCGCGAGATACAAATTTTTACCATCGGAATACGGGCTTTTCGAGTTTGATAATTGATATATACCCACGTCTCGTGGGGTTATAACGCATCGCATCACTAGACAAATAAATGCTAAGTGCTTCCCAAAGAAATATGGTAGTTGATAATTCTTTGTTACAATGCGACAACTTGCACTATGACGATAAGTCTTGAACGAAGTTATGATATATGCAATTTTCCTGTAAGAGCATTATTTGTGATGTCGCGGTTCCGGTTTAAGCATTGCTTTTCAGACAGTTTGGAATTTATTACATTTAATAAAGTAAATTGCACGTATTTAATATCCTTTATATTTGTTTCGACTTATTAGTATTAGCATCAAAGTAAATATCAAAACCGCTCTCACTCAAAAATTTTGATGACACAATAATCTTTTCCTCATTGCGCAGTAGTTTTGGCAATGAGTGCAGATAGTAAAACAACAGATTTTACCCATTCTTCACTTGGATTCGGATCAAAAACTGATAAAACACACCTAGAAACACAATTTTCTGCCGAGTTACGCTGTTTTATTCAGTGCAGGAACTTTACACGCATAGGATACAACTCTAACTGTATCGCATCCTGACGGACACCCTGCCAATTTTTTTCTCCTAAAAAAATTTGGCTCTTAACCCTTGATTCCCCCGCAACATCAAAAATATAATGGTAAACCACCCCAACCAGCTAATCTTGTTATTTTCGATTTCGATCGCTTAAATCCAAAATTACAGTTCTTTCTAGAGCAAATTGAAACCTGGGGATGTTTCAACGGCTACAAGAGCGATCTTTTGGGAAGTAAGACCGGAATTTAAACGTATACTGGTTTTTGAAACGCTCACAGGAATAGTTGAGATTCGTGCACCATTGGAACACCTGACTATCTTGGGTATAGCACAGTTAGGAATTAATGGTCGCCCAAATTGGTAGCGAATCTTCTAAAATTAGATTTAATTAACTTTATAAAGGTTTACTATAGGTCTCTTGACTTTGGGATATGAAGATGCTTCCACTCGATGGCGGCTGGTTCGGGATTTCTTGCTCAACAATCTTCACATTTGCAACTGATGAAAGTTTTCACCTCAAAATAGGAAGTTTTTTTGATTATTGTCTGCAACAATTCCCAGATTAGATTACGCTAAATAAAGCTTTTGCTAAGTTTTGTGTCTTCAAATCCGATGGTGGAAAAAATTAAGCCGAGCTACTCTCTCAATTGGATAAATACAGTTGCTGAAGTTCCGTCAGATGCTTGGAATGCTTTGGCTGTTCCACTTCAGACTCCTTTTTTTGAATGGGATTGGTTAAACAATCTTGAAGCAACTCATTGCGCTACTGCTCAAAGTGGTTGGCTACCGAATCACTTGACACTGTGGCGAGATGGAACCCTGATTGGGGTTGCTCCACTTTATATCAAAGCACATAGTTATGGAGAATTTGTCTTTGACCATCAGTGGGCTGATTTAGCTTATCGTATTGGGGTGGAATATTACCCGAAAATGCTTGGAATGTCGCCGTTTACACCAGCGGAAGGTTATCGATTTTTAATTGCGCCGGGAGAAGATGAAGATAAAATAACTTCGTATTTAGTGCGCGAAATAGATTCTTTTTGCAAAAAGCACCGTATTAGTGGCTGCAATTTTTTGTATGTAGATCCCGATTTTCGTCCAATATTGGAACGCCATGGTTTTACAGCTTGGCTGCACCATAACTATGTTTGGCAAAATCAAGGTTTTACAACTTTTGATGATTATCTAGGTGCATTTAACGCCAATCAGCGTCGCAATATAAAACGCGAACGAAAAGCTGTTGCCAAGGTTGGCTTGCAATTTAAAGCACTCTCTGGCGATGATATTCCCAAGGAGTTGTTTCCTTTGATGTACGATTTTTATAGTGATACCTGCGATAAATTCGGTTGGTGGGGTAGCAAATATCTCACAAAACAGTTTTTTGAATCGCTATACGAAAACTATCGTCATCGAGTAGTGTTTTTCGCCGCTTATAGCGAACAAGATAATACTCAACCAGTGGGAATGTCTTTTTGTTTATACAAAGACGATAAAATGTATGGGCGTTACTGGGGTAGTTTCCAAGAAATAGACTGTCTCCACTTTGACGCTTGCTATTATTCTCCTATTGAATGGGCAATTGAAAATAATATCCAAGTGTTCGATCCCGGTGCTGGTGGACGACATAAAAAGCGTCGCGGTTTTCCCGCTACTCCAAATTACAGCTTACACCGCTTTTACAACAATCGTTTGGGACAAATACTCCGTCGTTATATCAGTGAGGTAAATCAACTCGAACAACAGGAAATTGAAGCAATTAATCAGGAGATTCCTTTTGTAATTCGGGATTAACAGTTAACAGTCAACAGTGAGGAGTGAGCAGTGAACAGTTAACGGTGAGGAGTGAGGAGTGAGGAGTTAATAGTTGGGATTTAAGAGTTAGGGGTTAGGAATTTTCCTTCTTTAAATTTATAAAACCGATCGCTATTCTCTATTTCCTGAAAAAAGTAAAAGAAAGAATTAAACTTATTCTAGGTCTGTGAAAACTCTTAAGACGTTAGTTTTTTTTAAGTAATTATGAATTTACTTGACAATTTAAAGGCAATTGATGACAAACTTTCTCAAAGATATATCGATTTAGACCCTGCCGGATATTTTATTATTTACATAGACCGCGAAGTTGGATTAATTTTTGCCAAATATTTTACTAACATCATTGATGAGCGAGGTTTATCCGTCGATCCAGAAACGGGAAAGGTGATTCCTGCCAAAGGAAAGGTAGAACGAACCCATACAACTGTATATTCTGGCAGAACTGCAAAGGAATTATGTGTGAAAATTTTTGAAGAAATTCAACCCTGCCCGATAACCATGTTCGATCACGCGGCTTATTTAGGTAGAGAATTTGTCCGCGCCGAGTTTGCTCTGGTGAGTGGGCAAGAATACGTTCAAGATTAGGAGAGGGGGAGATGGTAAGCCACTGCGTTGGGCGGGTTCCCCGACAGTCAGGCAAGCGGCGCAACCCGTTCATCGAAGATGTTCCCGAAGGGTAGGGGGAGATGGGGAGATGGGGAGAAATTTTAACTCCTAACTCCTAACTCCTAACTCCTAATTGCGCGAGCTAATTACCATGCCCCATGCCCCCCATTCTCTTTTATCCTTCAGATGATGGCTGGAAAACTAAATAGATATAGTATGTTGCCATTGGAATTACGGTGGCAGCAATCAATAATCCCACAACCCAAGCGGTAGCATTTCCTTGATCGGTTTCTTCAGCCTTGGCAAAGGTTCCTTCTGTCTGTATCTCATTATTTACTTGTGGTGGCCCTGGATCTGGTTTGCCTGAAAGTACAGTAACAAGACGAGCTTGTGCATCTAAAAGTGCTTGATTGTATTTGTTACCGCTTCGCAATGGCACTAAAACGGTTTCAGATGCCACACTTTCGGCTATTTCATCAGGCATTATCGATTTGATTTTATCGCCCGTAACAATTGCAGTACCGTTGGTTACGGAGTCGATCGTTAATAAAGTTTGATTTGCTTGTGCTTCTTTGGTTGGAAACCATTTTTCAAACAGGGCTTTAGTAAAACTCTCGGGAGTTTCCCCATAATCTAAACGGCGAATAGTAACTATTCTGACTTCATTTCCCGTTTGCTTTGCCAAGTCATCGAAGGCGCTGCTAATTCTACCTTCATTAAAACGGCTGATTACATCTGCTTCATCTACAATCCAAGTATCTGAAGTCAGGTTCGGTATTTCATATATACCCGTAGCGAAAGCGGGTATCGCAAACAGGTTAGAAATGAATATCATTATCGCTAGCAACAGAGCGGCTAGCGCCATACGTTTTTGCCAACTCAAGAAGTGGTTGAGGAGCACTTTCATAGCAAGAAACCACTATACGACTTTTCACCAAAAATACTACATAAGTATGCTCAAAGTCTCGTTTTTGGCCGGGTTTTATATGTAATTACTAAAAGTGAACTACTCTCACAAGCTAAAATTGCTTGGTGGAGGAAAGAGGGGGAGATGGGAGCAGAAAATAATCGCCTCTCGCCCTAAAGCACTCGAACATACCAGAATCTGAGAATCTACTGTCGAAGCCGCAATCGAAAAAAACTCGCTAAAACAATTCCCATCAAAATTGGTATCATATCAAGTCCGGTTAATTACTTACGATATAATCTTAGTGATAATATTGCCCTCCCAAGTCCACCATTATTATTACTTCTTACTTCTTACTTCGCGACGATACCCCCATCCTTCAAAAGCACTAAGCGGCTTTTTTCGCAAGAAAAAACCACCAACCAATTTCTCCTGCTTCAATGGCTTCTTTTGTCTTTCTATAACCCAGACTAACTTCTGGATAAGTCAATTCATGTCTATCGGACTGGATTTGATAGCATTTTCTCATGTGAGGAGAAATATCTTGATTTTCTATGACTTTAAAGCCTAAATTTGTAAGTTGTTCTTGATAAAATTCTGGAGTGAATAAATCCCCGATGAGAATGCGTTCGTAAAGATGCTTGCGGGTAGTATCGCTAACATTTGTAACGCGCTTAACCATGTCATCAAAAATAAAAGTTCCATCTGGATTTAGTACGCGGAAACTTTCTTGGAGAGCTAGGGCACGTGTGGGAACTTGAAATAGTGCAGCTTGACACCAAACATGGGTAAAAAAATTGTCTGGAAAAGGCATTTTAGTTACAGAGCCTTTTACAAATGACACATTGAGTTTGGGAAAATCCTCAGCTTTGGTATTAGCATTTTCGATGTGAGTTGCGCTGATATCAATTCCTACTACCTCACATTGTGCATGTCGAGCAATCCATAAAGAGCTATTGCCATTACCACAGCATAAGTCTAAAACCTTCGACTCTTTTGTAATTCCACTACGTTCGAGCATATATTGATTCCAGTGTTCGCTAGCACGACGAAACTCTGGATAACCACAAGCAGCATCTAAATCATCAAAATACCCCCAGTGCATACTACCATCTTCGTTCCAATTAACTAGGTACTCTTTATGAACGCGATCGTAGTAAGTTTCGGTGTCGGTTTCTTTGTATTGAATGTTTGTCATGAAAATCCTCTTAATATTTCGTTAAATAAGTAAACAAATTATGATTTGTGATTCTTTTGATAAGAAAGAAAGCTGTAATCAAAAGTTTCAAAGTCTGACTTATATTTTTCGTATACTTTGCGAGCAAGCTCTTCCGTCCAAAAAATGTTCATATGTTTTTTATTCGATTGATTCTTTTTACCTTTTATGTGTCGATAAATATATTCAGGTGCATTAATTTTATTGAAAAATGTCTGAATATCTGAGTCGAAGTTTTCTAGTTTACCAATAAAATCAAAGTCCACAAAATCATAACCAATATAATATGTTTGTGGTTGCCAATGTTCATTCATATCTTCTACATTTTGAGAGCAAATGTAGTTAATAAATTCTGAGAAAGACACTGGTTCTTGATCTAAATCTATAGAATTAATAACGGGATATCCTAAAATTCTTTTCAGTTTGTTACCAATTACTTTATAATGATGCTCGGCACCTCTCTTCCCATAGCTTTTTTGGATGTTAGCTGTTATCGAATCATAATTGTATTCTGATTTTGCATCGTAGTTTTGTTCGGAACGGCAATTAATTCTTGCCAATTCAGCTGAATCTTTTGGTGGAGGAGTGATAGAATTTACGAAGCTATCTATCTTTTTAAATAAAGATATTTTTGATTTAGGTAAATTGCAATTTGATTCTGCTTTAATCTTCTTGGCTAAATATACATATTGTTGGTATTTCTTTTTTTGAGGGCTATGAACCCTATCGGCATAAGCTGATTCTAATCGTCGATAAGGATTTCGGACAAAAGTAAATTTAAAGGAGTTAGAATCTTGAAACCAGTCAATTAATTCTTGTTTACTTAAGCTCAGATTATCAGGAATTCCAAATTCCCAAACATAATAAGCAGCAGGTTGTTGGTTTAAATAATTAATAAGTTCAAAATCTTCATACTCTCTGTTTATAAGTATTAAGAGAGTTCTGATTTTGGTACAACCTGCCTTTAAGTTTTCTACATAAACTAATTTTTGTCTTGGTAAAATTAATACTCTTTCTAAATTTGCAAAACTTCTTTCTGGAGACCAAAAAGGAAATTCAAGCAATTTTGGTAAATTTAGAATGGTCATCTAGCTATTTCCTTTAATTTATAATCGACCCGTAATTGTTTAACTTTGTTTTGTACAAATAGATTTAATAGGTGTATAGTTTCTACCCACAATCAATTCACTCCTTTGTTTTTCAACAGGAATGGGAATATTATTCACGCTGTTGTAGGTAATAGTCATAATTTTTCTATTATATGGAGATATATTAGATGGTGAAGCATGAATACATTGAGGATGAATACATAAGATTGTACCCGCTACTCCGGTTGCGGACTCTATTCCATAACGACTAACTAGTTTAGCTACAGTTTTTTTATCAGTACTATATCTATCTTGAGTAGCCATAAATGATGTTCCTGTGTCGTTATTAATTTCAATATCATCTTCACCAATAACGTTATTATTATTTTCTTGGTGGGAACCAGGAATCAAATATAGAGGTGCATTAAATTGATCTACATCGTCTAAGAATAGTATTACATTAATTGCTTGTGGTGTTGATAAGCCATCTAACTCATTTAAGTAAGTATAGTCTTGATGCCATGCCCAAATATCACCATTGAATGCAGCTTTAAAGTTGATTTTAAACCAATGAATATAAACCTCACTTTTTAGCATCTGTTTAGCTGGTTCAACTAAACGATAGTCTTGCGATAAATTGCTAAAAAATTCATTATTTAGATGAAAACCATATAATAATCTAATTGTTTTGCCATCTTCTTCAAAAAGTTTATATGAGTTATCATTATTAATGATATTATCAATTTCGTTGTTAATTTTATTTATTTCTTCAGTTGAAAACTGATTGGTAATTAAAACAAAACCTTTTTGTTCGTAAGTTTGTTGCTGTTGTGTTGATAGATGCATATTTAATCTCTTTTCTACAAATAACCCGATTATTTAAGTTTGAGTAAACTACTAATAAAATTTTGAGCCAATTCAGCACTTTCTTGCATTTGAGGTATCACTTTTTCCGCAATCCACTGAGGAATTTGAGAGTAGTTTATGTTTACATCGGTATATTTTTCAGTAATTGCTTGATAATCTTGTAAGGCAATTTCATTAACAAACATTTCTATCGCTTTTCCTGACAATCCTTTTCGGCGACAAATTTCAAAAGCTAGACGCACTTCATCTATTTCCCCTACACATTCAAATGCCTTATGTTTTTCCAAACCCAGTAGCTCGCGATACCAAATTTGATTTTCTGGAGTATCAAAGAGATTGTCAGAGAAAACAGATTTTACTTGTTCTTGAGGAAGATAAGCCATGCAGCAAAGATACACATAAGCACATTTAGCACAACGCTCGCACCAAGGTTTCCCAAGGTTACACGAATGAGTGTCTTTTAAAGCATTACTATCCCTTTGCAGCAAACTGAAAATTACTGTATCGTAAATTGGTCTTAGTAAGCTGAAATAGTTGACATTGCAAACAAGTTCTTGCTTAACATATTCACCAAGCAGGCGATCGCTTTGGGTGCTTTTACACCAAGCATGACTAACTTCTTCCCCCGTTTTGTCCCAAATTAAACTTCCTGTATCTGCACCTCTCTCATGACCTACAATAATTTGACTGTAACCATGCTGTAGTGCTACCGGCAAAATACAGAAAATTGATGTAGGTGGTGGACAGAAAAAATCCATTTCTGGCATTTTTGATGTTCCATACTCAGGATGAAGTTCGGCGATAGGGGTATCTACATAGTCACTAAAGCCATAATGCCGGTGAACCCGCACTGGTGAAGTGTGTTGTAGCAAGTGTTCAATTAATGAAAATTGTTTGGCTACTTTACCGTAAGCTGTGCCAGCATAACTATATGAAGAGAAAGAAATTCCTCCTCTTTCTAAGAGCTTATACATTACTAAACTATCTTTACCACCTCCAGAACAAACTAGAACAGGAGTATCTCCTTGAAGTAAGGTGATGGGTTTTCCCGAACTTACTGAGGAACTATCTTGTTTTCTAACAATAGTTGGCCCAAGATAAGAAGGTAAATTGTTTTCGTAACGCCATTGACTATAGCTTTTACGAAAAATTTCATGCCATAAAGAGTCAAAATCTTCCGTGTAATAATCAGAAAAATTACCCAAATCGAAAATATCTGGTTGAAGACAGGCTACTTTCATTGCTTCAAAAGCAAGAATATGAAAGTAAACTTTCTCCATTGCTGCTTTACCATACTGCTCTTCTAAAAAATAAAAATCTACGGTATCGTACCAATAAGAAGTAGTAAACCGTATCGAGTCCAACCAATAACATAAAGAAATCTGATGACGAGAGCGAGTATAGCTATCTAATGCTAAGGTTACTGTTTTTTTAGCCTTTTGATTGGGAGAAAGGCTAAGTTTAATATCTGTCATTTTTATTTTGAAGAAGTGTGTTCAATTATTTCTAATTACTCTGAGAAAAAACTAGTTTTTCCCAGAAATAATTTTTAAGGAAGGAAATTAAGTAGGAAAAGGCCCATCTTCAGGAATACGTTGTTCTAATATTTCGTGATAGGCTCTTAACACACCTTGCTCATCTAAAGGAACATCTTCAAGTATTTGACGTAAGCGATCGCGCATTTGACTTTGTTCGCCGTTTCCAACTGCGATTTTAAATATCTCCGTCATGAAAGTTTCTAACTCAATCATACGGTTGTAAGGCAATCTACCGTTAGGAAACAATGCTGTCGCTATTAAGGAGCGAATACCAACAGCAATATCAACTTCTGATGGGGATTCTGACTTTTTCAAAGGAGAGAACAAATTTTCTTCTGATAATTCTTGTTCGAGAATTTCGGCTGCTGCTATTTCTGCTATTACAGGAGAAAGATGCACTCCAGTACGATGAGTTCCTGTTGCCACAAATAAACCTGGCAATTCTGTTTGTCCAACTAAGGGGAAGTTATATTGACTCATAGGTCGCAATCCCCAGCTAATATAGTCTACGGAAACATTACGCAGGGACGTATTTAGTTCATTCATAATTGCCTCAAACAAGGTATGAATTTCCCCACAACTAGCTCCGGTAGGTAAATTATCATATTCGGTGCTAAAAAGATTGGTTGCACCTATATAAATTCGATTTCCCGCACGAGGAACCATATGAATTCCACAGGATAGAGCGCGGTTAGGAGTACGCAATATATAGGGCATTTCCGGCCCGTTAATTACCGTTACACTAGCTCCCCGTCCAAAGTAAAGTTTAGGTAAACCTGCTTTGATTCTCACGGGTTCGGTAACTAATCTTAAACTATGAGCTCCCGCACACAGTACTACTTTTTGTGCTGTTAAAGTTCCGCTATTTTTGGTGCTAACCTCCCACAAATCCCCTTTTGGTGTTACCTGGGTGACTGAATCATCAAACCTCGTATAACCTTTGCTTTTTTCTGCTGCTACTTCTAAAGCTGGCAAGAGTTCTGTTGTATCGACACACAAAGTATTCTTAATAAACATCGCACTTTCAGCACGAAATAGATAATTAGGCTTTAACCCTGGAATACTTTTAGGATCTACTTCTTCAAATTCTTCGCCATAAGCTTTCATTTGCTCCCGCATCAAATTCATCTTCGGGATATCGTATTCTCCACCGTTGTTACTAACAATAAACATCCCTTGACGATGAAAAACCGAGCTACCAGAACGATTTTCAATTGCTTCTAACCATTCTTTATATAATCTTTGAGCTTTAATTTCGTAGCGAAGTTTGTCTTGTTCTTCTTGAGAGTCGAGGGTTTCAATTTCGCCAAAAGCATCTATCATTGCTCCCGCTGCTAAGGAGGCAACACCTACTCCTTTACGAGGACTTACTTGAGCAATTTTTAAAGATTTTTGAGTTGTTAATTGGTTTGCAATACTCAACCCAACTGCACCACTACCCACGATAATTATTTCAAAGTTTTTCATACCTTCGCCCTAGATTAAATACTGCTAATTAACAAGTTTAGGTAAACCGTAACTTTCAAATATGTTGGATATTTCTTCTCCCTCAATCTTTTAAATAACCACTATTACATCCTTTAATGGTTTTATAGGAAGCGATTATTGTATAGTCTCCCCAATATTTATTAAGTATTAGGGTGCCTTCTTTTCGCGGTTTTTTATTTTATTGCATCTCTCAGATCTACGTTCTCTTTACTTACTGAACCTCCACACACTTATTTTTGCTTGAAATAACTCAGTTTTCTCATAATATCTTACGCCCTATACTTTATGATTATTGATTTTTTTGCTTGAATTATTTATATCATAATTCTTACTTTTATATACTTTTTATTTGTTATTAAATCTTTAATTTTCTCCAAAGGATTATTTTGATAAATATCAAAAGTAAGAAAAGTAGGAAAAGTAGGAAAAGTCATATCAATTTTGGATTTTGGATTTACGTTAGCGAAGCGTGTCCGATAGGACATATTTAGATTGTCCCCATAAATAAATTTAGGGGCTTGCGGATTTTTGATGAGCCACAAACTTCGTTTGAATAACGATTTTAGATTATTTCCATAGTTGAAACTAGGGGGCCCTCAACCATTTATAATCCAAAATCCTGTTGGGTAAAATCTAAAATTTTTTTGGTCATGTATATTGACATTTATTTTTGCGTTTACTTTAAAATTTGCATTTATTGAATAAGTTAAATAAGATGCTTTAATATAATTGAGCATTTACTTTCTTAAATTATTTAAAGTTGTATTTGCTTGTAGGGGAAACACAACTCTATGGTCTGCGATACGCGTTCACGCTCCGCGTGCGGCGAGCGCGTCGTCCTTCGGACTATAGCATTTAATAGTAAATTTGTATTAAAAAGCCCCAACTTGGGTTAAAAATAAGGCTTATAGTGTCACGCACTACCCGAGTTTTGTGACACCCATCTGAGTCCTGATTCAAATCAGACAACTTGATAATAACAGGCTAAAAGTAGTTATTAAAGTAATAACTATTGAAGTATAAATTATATAGATTATTGTCTAAATTTAAGTTTTAGTTATAGTAGTCCGTTGTACTGACATAAATACTTTATCAAGTATATATTAAAGCATACGAGTAAGTGGGTTATTAGGTCGAATTTACCAAGCGTTAATTGAGATTTTTTGAGCGAACGCAAAAAATCTCAATTAACCTCATCTATGCTTTGTAGCTAAATCAAAAAAGAAGGAATCTTCTTGATTGACAATTAATTTTGAAATTATTTAAATGAAATATTTGATTGCAGTTTACCCAAACCGAATACAAGCTGAAGCAGCTTATACTGCTCTGGAAAAATCAGGTTTACCCACCGAACAAATTAGTATTTTGGGTAATGGTTACAAAAGTGCAGATGAATATGGACTAATTGATCCGAATGAGGAAGCGAAAAAGAATACGCAACATCTTACTTACTGGCTAATTCCTTTCGGATTTGCTGCTGGTTATACTTTCAATGTATTAACAAATATCGAAATAATTCCGAATGCTAATATAGTTAATCATATTCTTGGAGGCTTTTTGGGAGCGGCTTCTGGGGTATTGGGTGCTTATGTTGTTGGCGGTAGCGTCGGGCTTACGGTTGGTAGTGGAGACGCTTTGCTTTACCGCAATCGCTTAAATGCTGGAAAGTATTTAATTATCTTTGAAGGTACGGAAGAATTAGTCAAAAAAGCAACTAGCATTCTTCGTTCTTTTGAACCTGAAAATATTCAGGGATATGTAGAAAACTAGCTATTGTAAACTAAGCGGCTAGAAGTAGAGCTTTAAATTTATTCAAGTTTTATTTTAAGCCGCTTAGTCTAAACTTTAATTTATGCGAATAGTCTAAACCTTGCTAAAAGATTTTCAATCGTTTGTGGCAAAATTTTATTTAATTCCTTGCTATTTTTAAATTGCATTATTTGAGTTGCTGCTAAATCAAAAGGAAACTCACCAGTACAATCCTGACGCTGCATTTGTGCTAATAGTATCTGTTCGGTACGTTTACTTTGAATAGCATAGCCGAGTTCAATACAGGTATTTGTACTAGGAACAAGCAAAGATTTTTCTTTACCGCTATCAATACTCGCAACAGGTGTCGCATCCGCAATAAATAATAAGCTCCTGCGAATTTTTCGCATCATGCTACTTCCTAACCGCATCGGCGCATCTTTAGGGCGAATTGATTCTATTAACTTTAAAGGAAGACGCGATCGCAAATTTAATTTATCCAAAGTATCGAGCAATCCCTCGCGTAAAGCATCGCTAGCTTCGGGATATTCATTTTGATAACTTAAAAAAACCGTTGGCTCCAATTGGGCTAACAAAGCCTGCTTGGTGAAATAAATTTCATGGCTAATTAAATCAATGTTGGCTACACAGTAGCCACCACTACCTTCAATGTAAAATTCTATATTGTCTCCTTCCAGATAGCGTCCAAACCAAATTGATTTTTTTACTTCCTCACTGTCTTCCAAAAAATCAGCTCTCAAAGCTGACTTTAACAGACTTTTTTTACTGATACGAATGTCTGGCGGACGTTTTTCTAGCTCCCGAATCGGCTCATACTTTTCGATATACCACGCTCTCAGAGCAATAATCGACATAATTTAGAGGCTATTTCTTTAACTGTCTCAAACATTCAACTTTGCGCAAGCTTACACCGAAGTGTAATGCTTCTCTCGAATATCTAAATTGATATCATCTGAATGCAATATACTATTGCAATTATTTAAACTTTCATTACGCTACACCACGAACATAGTTTTAACGGCTTTAAAATTATGGAATTGAATTTTATCTTCATTATTTCTCTCTAATATTCATTTTATTGGTACAAATATACTATATCGCAATTAAAAATGCAATGTCGAGAAAATAAGTTTGATCTACTTCTGGGGAGAGAGAGATTGATAATTGCTAATCTTCCGCTGCCAAAATTTCTTTAGCTTGCAAAATATTCTGTTTATGTTCTTCTGTTACGGTGGGATACATTAATTTAAGTTCTTTTAACTTAGAACAGATAATATCAGCTACTGCCATGCGAGTAAACCATTTGCGATCGGCGGGAATAATGTACCATGGTGCCCATTCAGTGCTGGTGTGACGAAAAGCATCTTCGTAAGCATGCATGTAATCATCCCAAAAACCACGTTCTCGTACGTCGCTTGCTGAGAATTTCCAATTTTTTTCCGGTAATTCTATACGCTTCATAAAGCGTTTTTTCTGTTCTTTTTTTGAGACATTAAGGAAAAATTTGAGAATGATTATTCCATTATTCACCAAATATTTCTCAAAATTATTGATTTGTTCAAAGCGCTGCTCCCATCTATGATTTTCCTTAATAGATGTCGGTAGTTGTTGCTTTTCCAATAATTCAGGATGCACTCGCACCACCAAAACTTCTTCATAATAAGAGCGATTAAAAATACCAATTCTTCCTCTTTCTGGTAATGACTTTACGCTCCGCCATAAATAATCGTGATCTAATTCTTCTGAGGAAGGTTGTTTAAAACTAAATACCTGACAACCTTGGGGATTTATTCCAGACATAACGTGTTTAATCGTACTATCTTTACCGGCAGCATCCATTGCCTGGAAAATAATTAGTAGCGCATAAGTATTTTGAGCATAAAGAATATCTTGGTATTTAGCCAATCGTTCAATATCCTTTTGCAATTTTATTTTTGCATCACCCTTTTCTTCATAATCGGCCGTAAAAGCAGTATCATAATCTTTTTTCAGAGAAATCTTTGAACCAGGTTTAATAATAAAAGCATCATGATTCATAATAAATGACTTCCCTTATTTGCTTATACATCTCGCCAACTTTTTTAAATTGGCTTATCGACTTATACAGTAATGAGTATTATTCCTTAATTCACAATTAAGTAAAATAAAGCAACAAATATTTGCAGATACTTATTATTTGTAGCAATTTTTATTATTAAGGCAATTGGGTATGGGGCATTGAATAAATAGATTTAAATTTTTAACTATTAACTCTTAACTCCTAACTCCTAACCCCTAACTACTAATCCCTAACTACTAACTCCTAACTACTAACTCCTAACCCCTAACTACTAACTCCTAACCCCTAACTACTAACTACTAACTCCTAACCCCTAACTCCTAACTATTAATCCTTACCAGTCATCATCATCTGATTCTGGTTTATTAATTGGACGCATTGCTTCTCTACCTAAGAGAAACATTCCTGCAACACCCAAACAAACAAACCAAATATACTCACTCCAAAACTGAGCAATTTGCTGATTTGGAGTCATTTCTGGATGCAATGTAGTTAAAAAAAGTGCTAAAACAATTATTATTAATGAACTAAAACCGACAAAGCTTAAACCAATGCGAATACGGAAAGGACGCAATTCCCAATCATTAATATTATTTAAGTCTATTTCCGCTAATTCTTCTAAGGAATCATCGGCAATATCAGAAGCTTCTTGCAAGTTTTCACTTAATTTGGGTGGTAAAATAGGTACTAGTGCTGCAACAGTTGGACGACGCAGCAAAGCTTCAGTATTTCGCAATATTTTAAAAGGCTTGCGAGGAGATTCTGGCGTTTCTAATTCTAATTCTTCGGTAGTATTTTCAACCGGAACTTCGCGCTCAAAATCCATATTTGCCCTCGTTGAAAAATTATAGCCTTTCCACTTCTATTTTTAGCTTATTTTGCTAAAATTTGCTGGCACGAATGTAATACAGGTTAAGAGATTTTGGATTTTAGATTTTGGATTTTAGATCGTGAAATTAGCGATACATATTAATTATGCAGAGAGGAATGGCACGGCAACTTATTTTTTACTAATCCATACAAAAAGGGAGCTTTTCGGCTCCCACTAAAGATATAGTGACAAAAACAGAATCTCAAAGATACCAGAAGCTAGCAATTAAGAAGAAATAGTTTGTTGTAAATCCTTGAGTCGTGCCATCACCTCTTGGGAATGAATAATTGGATTAACTCTAACAAAAGTTTCTCGCAAAATACCTTCTGGGTCGATTATAAAACTGTGACGCACGGAAATAAAGCTCATCCAAGAACCGTAAGTTTTACTTACTGCACCAGTTGTATCGGCTAACAAAGGAAATTTTAAACCTTCAGAATCGCAAAATTCGGCGTGAGAATCAATATCATCAGCACTGACACCGATAATTTCGGTATTTTTTTCCAAGTATTTTGGTAAATCTTCTTGGAAACGACGGGCTTCTATGGTGCAACCAGCGGTAAAATCCTTGGGATAAAAGTAAAGCACTACCCATTTACCGCGATAATCGGAAAGGGCTATTTCTCCATCCCCAGTATTAGTGGGTAAAGTAAATTCTGGCGCGGGTTGATTGATAGAAGGAAGTTTACCACCCATTGCATTGGCAGCAGGAGTAAAATTCAACCATCCCAAGAATACAAAATAACTGGCAAAGAATATGTTTAAAAAATTGCGGCGGTTCATTTTTGCGTAGGGTACGAAGGACTACTTTAAATAAGTTTACAATTACTCGTACAGCAGATGCATTTATATTTGATAATTAATTAGTAAAAGAACGGGCAAGAATGCCCGTACCACAAGAATTAGCAATAGGGTAGCCAATGGTGAACTCAGACAGCTAGCTTCATAACTCAATCTTCATTTGATTGTTGTGCTTGAGTATGAGTTTCTACAGATTCTATATACTGACTATCTAAGAGAAATGCCCCATTAGTGAAGCGGATTCCCCAGTATCCTCCAGGGCGGCGGTCAAGAACGATACCTTCCTCCCCCACATGAATGATATCGGGGGGGCGCAACATAGGCATAGGTTCAGCAGTTTTAACATAAGGCGGTAGGGTTACTACGCGGACTTTACTACCAATAGCGAATTCTTCAGACATAATCGGGAGTTATGAATAAATTACTTAACACTTTAAATCTACCGCTTTCCCTTGTTTCAAATCTTC
>JBCCSG010000024.1:0-38329 GCA_039200565.1 Cyanobacteria bacterium P01_D01_bin.50
ATTTGGGTATCTTCAGCTAAAAAAGTGTCGCCAAAACCTCCTGAAGCCAGAAGTTTAATTACTTTATAGCGATAGTTTAATTTAGCTTGTTTGAGTCATCAAAATTCCATTTTTTTTGCGTCGCATTCCATATAATTTTAAATCGTTGAGCATCGGTAATAACTCTTCCCGATTTCATGTAGTATTTCATCTGCGCTTCTACAGTCGCAGTATTAGAAGTAGTAGATAAAGTCTTTGCTCCCTCAACTTCTACCCGTTGAACTTTGTTCCACCATTCTGTATATTCCGAGTAACTATTATTAGATTTACTTCTTTGAAATTTTGCCGAAAGTAGATTCCAACTGGTTAGATAATTGCGATTATTAATGGTTGTATAGTAATTTATAATTGCTTGAGAGGGTGATGGTTTGTCATCTGTTTGAGGACTTTCTAGTTGAGAGCCATAGAAATAATTTGGCGATGCATTTGCATTTTCACTTGCAAGGGCACAATAAGCATTTTGATTGCGTTGAATATAGTTTTTTAATGATTCAATACAATTGCTACGACTATTGAATTTTTCCACATAGACTTGATGGTATGGATTATTTGATAAATTCGGATAATCCCGCAACCAAAATTTTCCGGCTTGGCTGTAACCAGCATTTTTTAAATCTGTTATTTGATTGTTAGCATTATTTATTTGTTTAAAAGCTGAATCAGCCAAGAAATAAAACGAACTCGGTGCTTGAATGGGAGGAATGGTAGTCGGTTTGGTTGGTGTTATGGTTGGTGTTGGTGAGGTAGTAATATTTCGTGCCTGGCGGTTTTCTTGGATGAAGATAAAAGCTAATAGCGCACATATACCCATTAAACCACCAATTAATAGAGATTGAAACCAATTTCGGGTCCCACTAGGTTTTGCAATTTTTGGCGGTGCTGCTGGCATTACTTGTACAGTTGGCTGCGGTTGTAGCGCCTCAAGCATTTCCTTCACAGAAGAAAAACGTTCCCTCACGTGAGAGCGAATCGCTCGATGTAAAACTGCCGCGAAATTAGAACTTATACCTTTGCGTGGCAAAATAATTTCACCGCTATAAGCATCTGTTTGTAACTCTTGCGGTAATTTTGCTGTTAACAAATAAATAGCTACCAATCCCAAACTATATAAATCACTTGCAAAAACCGCTCTCCCCGCTGCTTGCTCCATTGGCATAAATCCCGGCGTACCAATGACAATTGAATTAGTAACATTTCCTGTAGAATTAACTTGTGTAGCCACCGTTTCTCGCACCGCACCAAAATCAATTAAAACTGGTTGATTATCTGACAAACGAATAATAATATTTTCTGGTTTGATATCGCGGTGAACAATGCCTTTACTATGAACGTAGTAAAGTACATTTAACAAGCTAATTAATATCTCTCGCACCCTAGACTCGCTTAAACGCCCCTCAGCTGCCACTGTTTCGGCGAGAGTTTTTCCTTGAATATACTCTTGCGCCAAGTAAAACAGTTGCCCTTCGCAAAAGTATGCATATAATCTAGGAATCTGAGGATTCCCATCGCCTAATTCTTCCAAAATTGCAGCTTCACGTGCAAACCTTTGCTTCACCAATTCATAAGTTTGAGGATTATTTTGAATCAGTCTTAGTTGTTTAATTACGCACTGGCGAGCCGAAGGTATTTGAGTATCTTCTGCTAGAAAAGTTTCTCCAAATCCACCGCTTCCCAAACTCCGAATTATACGATAGCGGTTATTGAGGAACATTTGTATAAATTCAGCGCTCCTAAGCTAAAAAGAACACAGTCATATATTTTACTCATTTTCTTGGATATAAAGCGAGTTAATTTGGAATTTGTAATGCGGCTTAAATTTAGAAAATCTATCGAAAGCTTATAAATACAACTCTTAGACTTTCCCATTCCCTTACATCCCTCCGGGAGACTTAACTCCCTTAAAAGTAATATCATCAGCAATTGCGACAATTGTGAATAATGGTTATTTTTTGTTTCAAATTATCGAGTAGACAACGGTAATAACACGGCTTTGTAAATCCACATTACGTTTTGACTCCGCTACAATCAAAAATGTGCCAGTTGCTGCCATTCCTAATTAAAAAAATAAATATTGCAAGTTTTGATTTAGTCAAGCAACGAAGACTTAAATTATACTAAAAAATAGTGAAGAATTATCCGGGGTATTGCCTAAGTAATGACAGAACAACTATCTAGTGGCACTACGTACTTGAATCGTAGAAGTTGAATAATATTCCCCGCTTTTCTGTTACTATAATATTATTCTTGAGTAAATAATTTAAGTCAAACGTCCCCCAAGATTGTATTGACTGATCGCAATACTTTTATCAGCTAGAATGAAGGCATACAAAACTTCTCCTCATTGAGCGAAAAATTTTTTGACAATATTTTTTTTTGTAGTATCCTAATATTGACAAATTGGATGCTATATTAGTAAGGCTATTAGTGTGCGTACATATAGATAGTTCTGTTAAAACCTGTGGCAAACTCAAGATCGGCTCTCAAGCGCGTTCAAATTGCAGAACGCAATAGGCTTCGTAATAAAAGCTACAAATCGGCATTAAGAACGTTGATGAAGAAGTACTTCATTGCGTTGGATTCCTATGTAGCGGAACCGTCTCCAGAATTGAAGAAAGACGTATTAGATAGTATGTCCGCGGCTTTCAGCAAAATAGATAAAGCTGTGAAGCGGGGTGTTCTCCATCGTAATAATGGAGCGAGAAAAAAATCTCAGTTATCAAAAAGACTAAATGTTCTCACTCAACCAGCGGTAGAGAGCTGAGTAGTAATTAGTTAAACCCATAAAGTCAGTAGAAATTATTAATCGCTGACTTTTAACAAAGGATAAATCAATGCAGTTGATTGACACCCACGTTCATCTGAACTTTGACCAATTTCAGCCCGATTTGCAAGAGATACGCTCTCGATGGCAAGAAGCTGGCGTAGTGCGTCTGGTGCATTCATGCGTTGAGCCATCGGAATTTTTGGGTATCCAAGCTTTAGCCGATCAATTTCCTGAAATAAGTTTTGCTGTGGGATTGCATCCGTTAGATGCTCAGAAATGGACATCTCAAACAGCCGATCAAATTGAATCGAGAGCAACTTCCAATTCTAAGGTAGTAGCGATCGGGGAGATGGGGCTGGATTTTTATAAAGCGGATAATTACGATCAGCAACATATGGTGTTCGAAAAGCAGCTGGAAATAGCAGCAAGACTGGACTTACCCGTGATTATCCACTGTAGAGACGCAGCATCCGAGTTGAAGCAAGTGCTAGAAAAGCACATTGAACGCTACGGAGAAAGGGTGCGTGGCGTAATGCACTGCTGGGGTGGAACGCCATCCGAAACCCAATGGTTTTTGAACTTAGGCTTTTATATTAGCTTTAGCGGAACCGTGACCTTCAAGAATGCTCGCGCTATCAAATCCTCCGCTGCTATGGTAAGGAGGGATCGCCTTTTAATTGAAACTGACTGTCCTTTTCTAGCTCCGGTTCCCAAGCGAGGGCAAAAACGAAACGAACCATCCTACGTGCGTTTCGTAGCCGAAGAAGTAGCTAGGTTGCGAGGAGAAAGCTTGGAATCTATTGCTGCAACTACCACTAAAAACGCTTGTGACTTGTTTGGTTTGGAACTATGAAAACATTACTTGGGTGTCAAAATCTGTCATGGGTAGCCGTCAAGCAAATCAAAAAATCTTACATGGGGAGGAGGATAAATATGATAAAATTATTCACTCCAATTATATTTGCTTAAGTCATAATGGTGAAGTGGCACACACAATCCAAATGAAAACAGCGATTTACTATGAGGGTGTATCTTTGAGAGCATATCTATAATCGGCGTTCTTGGTCCCGAGAAATAGTTATAGTTATATGTAGCTTACCCATCGAAGCTAAATTATTTCATTTATAGAAAATTGTTTAAGGCTCGGAGTTTGGAACAACTAGGATCTGCTTTAAAAGCAAAAGCCAGACAAACGAAGCATTAAATGTGGGAATTGGTTCCTTTAGTAATAGGGTATCATCACATAACGGTAGAAAGACTATTGAGATAGCGTCAAACTAAGTGGAGTACGGCAGTTGCTTGTCTGAATTAAATTGCCAAAACGGAGGGGAAATGAGGAAAAGAAAACAGTTTCTTCTGTATTTTAAAACGAGCGAGTCACAAAGCTTACTTAGGCTAATAAATAAGACGTTTTTCAATTGTAACTTCAAGTTATGAGAGGATTAATTATTTGATTACATGCCGTATATGGGCTTAAATTCCTCAATTTTTCCATACTAACTTTCACCCTTGACTATTCTTGTGATGAGAGTTTCCTAGATACCCATACAAGTTTAACCCCTTTATAGAATTGAATTTAGGCATGAATTACGACTCAATGACAGAACCGGGCTTTATGTTGCCCGACTTGATTGAAATTCAGCGTTCTAGTTTTCGCTGGTTTTTAGACGAAGGATTGATAGAAGAACTAAATTCCTTTAGTCCGATCACAGATTACACCGGTAAATTAGAACTGCATTTTTTAGGACACAACTACAAACTTAAAGAGCCTAAATATAGTGTAGAAGAATCTAAGCGACGTGACAGCACCTATGCGGTGCAAATGTACGTACCTACACGCTTGATAAACAAAGAGACTGGGGAAATAAAAGAGCAAGAAGTATTTATTGGTGACTTGCCTTTGATGACCGAACGCGGCACCTTTATTATTAACGGTGCAGAACGGGTAATTGTCAACCAAATAGTTAGATCCCCGGGGGTTTATTACAAATCCGAAATCGATAAAAATGGTCGCCGTACTTATTCTGCTAATTTAATTCCCAACCGGGGAGCATGGCTGAAATTTGAAACAGATCGTAACGATCTGGTTTGGGTAAGAATTGACAAGACTCGTAAACTGTCAGCTCAAGTGTTGCTAAAAGCTTTAGGACTGACAGACAACGAAATTTTCGATGCTTTGCGTCATCCAGACTACTTCCAAAAAACCATTGAAAAAGAAGGGCAGTTTTCCGAAGAAGAAGCTCTAATGGAATTGTATCGTAAACTTCGTCCTGGCGAGCCACCAACAGTATTGGGCGGACAACAACTTTTAGACTCGCGCTTCTTTGACGCTAAACGCTACGATTTAGGTCGCGTCGGACGCTACAAGTTGAATAAAAAGTTACGCCTTCAAATTCCAGATACCGTAAGAGTTTTGACAGCTCCAGATATCTTGGCAGCAGTCGATTACCTAATTAACTTAGAATTCGACATTGGTAATACAGATGACATCGATCATCTAGGTAATCGCCGAGTTAGAAGTGTAGGCGAATTGCTGCAAAACCAGGTCAGGGTTGGTTTAAATCGTTTGGAGCGGATAATCCGCGAACGTATGACCGTATCAGATGCTGAGTCCCTGACTCCAGCTTCTCTGGTGAACCCCAAACCTCTGGTAGCAGCAATCAAAGAATTCTTTGGTTCTTCTCAACTATCTCAGTTCATGGACCAAACTAATCCTTTGGCAGAACTCACCCACAAACGTAGATTGTCCGCACTTGGCCCTGGCGGTTTAACTCGCGAACGTGCCGGTTTTGCGGTGAGAGACATTCACCCTTCTCACTACGGACGTATATGTCCGATTGAAACACCAGAAGGTCCCAACGCGGGATTAATTGGTTCCTTAGCGACTCACGCCAAAGTAAATTCCTATGGCTTTTTGGAAACTCCTTTCCGCCCCGTAGAAAACGGAAAAGTCATGTTTGATAAACCAGCAATCTACATGACTGCTGATGAAGAAGATGACTTACGAGTTGCTCCGGGCGATACGCCTCTGGATGAAAATGGCTATATTATTGGTCCCCAAGTACCCGTACGCTATCGCCAAGACTGGGCTACCACAACTTCTGAACAGGTAGACTATGTAGCAGTATCTCCAGTACAAATCGTCTCGGTAGCAACCAGCATGATTCCATTTTTGGAACATGACGACGCGAACCGGGCATTAATGGGGTCGAACATGCAGCGGCAAGCAGTACCCCTACTCAAGCCAGAGCGCCCCTTAGTCGGAACTGGTTTAGAAGCCCAAGCCGCGAGAGACTCCGGGATGGTGATAGTATCCCGCACCGATGGCGACGTTACTTATGTAGACGCAACAGAAATTCGCGTTCGTCCAGCACCAGATGCACCAGAAGAAAAATACAAAATTTCCAAATATCAACGTTCTAACCAAGATACCTGTTTGAATCAAAGACCTTTGGTACGGATAGGAGAAAAAGTTGTTGCCGGACAGGTACTTGCAGATGGATCTTCCACCGAAGGCGGCGAATTAGCATTGGGACAAAACATCGTAGTAGCCTACATGCCTTGGGAAGGTTATAACTACGAGGATGCGATTCTAATTAGCGAGCGCTTGGTACAAGATGATGTTTATACCTCAATTCACATTGAGAAATACGAAATTGAGGCAAGACAAACAAAGCTAGGTCCTGAAGAAATCACCAGAGAAATACCTAACGTTGGTGAAGACGCACTGCGCAACTTAGACGAACAGGGAATTATCCGCGTTGGTGCTTGGGTAGAAGCTGGAGACATCCTGGTAGGTAAAGTAACTCCCAAAGGTGAATCCGACCAGCCGCCGGAAGAGAAGTTGCTGCGAGCAATTTTTGGTGAGAAAGCCAGGGACGTAAGAGATAATTCCTTGCGAGTGCCCAACGGTGAAAAAGGTAGAGTCGTAGATGTCCGGATATTTACCCGCGAACAAGGTGACGAATTGCCACCAGGAGCCAACATGGTGGTGCGAGTTTACGTAGCTCAAAAGCGGAAAATTCAAGTCGGCGACAAAATGGCGGGAAGGCACGGTAATAAAGGAATTATTTCCAAGATATTACCTTTAGAAGATATGCCTTATTTACCAGATGGTTCGCCAGTAGATATTGTACTCAACCCCTTGGGGGTACCGAGCCGAATGAACGTAGGACAGGTATTCGAGTGCTTGCTGGGTTGGGCAGGTCATACTTTGGGAGTAAGGTTTAAGATTACGCCTTTTGACGAAATGTATGGCGAAGAATCATCGCGGCGAATTGTCCACGGTAAGTTGCAAGAAGGAAGAGACGAAACCGGGAAAGATTGGGTATATAATCCCGACGATCCAGGAAAAATTCAAGTTTATGACGGTCGTACTGGCGAACCTTTTGACCGAGCAGTGACTATAGGCGTAGCTTATATGCTCAAATTAGTCCACTTGGTAGATGACAAAATCCACGCTCGTTCCACAGGTCCTTACTCCTTGGTAACTCAGCAGCCATTGGGTGGTAAAGCACAGCAAGGCGGTCAGCGTTTCGGAGAAATGGAAGTATGGGCATTGGAAGCATTTGGTGCTGCTTATACCTTGCAAGAATTGCTTACTGTTAAGTCCGATGATATGCAAGGACGTAACGAAGCCCTTAATGCCATTGTTAAAGGTAAAGCAATTCCCCGTCCGGGAACTCCTGAATCATTCAAAGTGTTGATGCGAGAATTGCAATCTTTAGGACTCGATATCGCTGTCCACAAAGTAGAAACTCAAAATGATGGTAGTTCCTTAGATGTAGAAGTTGACCTAATGGCAGACCAAAACTCCCGTCGTACACCACCTCGTCCTACTTACGAATCTTTGACTCGCGAGTCTATAGAAGAAGAGTAGAAAAGTGCTAAGTAACTAGTGGTTAATGGTGAAGCAGCGCGGGCGAGGGGGTCTCCCCCACTCGCTGTTGCCCAACGGCGCAGCGTCTTCCCTAGGGAAATACCCGGAGGGTTAATGGTTGATTAGAACGTGGTAAAAAAACAACTATCAACTAACAACTATCAACTATCAAATAACAACTATCAAAATAATATGAGAAATTCTCAAAATAATCAGTTTGACTACGTAAAAATTGGTTTGGCTTCACCCGAACGTATACGTCAGTGGGGAGAAAGAACTTTACCAAATTCTCAGGTCGTTGGTGAAGTAACCAAACCCGAGACTATTAACTACCGTACTCTTAAGCCAGAAATGGACGGGCTTTTTTGTGAACGAATTTTTGGTCCCGCGAAAGATTGGGAATGTCATTGTGGTAAGTATAAAAGAGTACGTCATAGAGGTATTGTTTGCGAGCGTTGCGGTGTAGAAGTCACCGAATCGAGAGTGCGCCGCCACCGCATGGGCTACATCAAATTGGCTGCGCCGGTAGCTCACGTTTGGTATCTCAAAGGTATTCCTAGTTATATTTCTATTTTGTTAGATATGCCTTTGCGAGATGTAGAACAAATAGTTTATTTCAATTCTTATGTAGTTCTCAGCCCTGGGAATGCCGAATCTTTAAGCTATAAACAATTGCTAACAGAAGACCAATGGCTTGAAATTGAAGACCAAATTTACAGCGAAGATTCCACTTTAGAAGGAGTAGAAGTTGGTATTGGTGCTGAAGCTTTACTACGGTTGTTAGCAGATATCAATCTGGAACCAGAAGCTGAAAAATTGCGAGAGGATATTACCGTCGCCAAAGGTCAGAAACGAGCAAAGCTGATTAAGAGGTTACGGGTAATAGATAACTTTATTGCTACTGGTTCCAAGCCAGAATGGATGGTAATGACGGTAATTCCGGTGATTCCTCCAGATTTGCGCCCAATGGTACAGCTAGATGGCGGTCGTTTTGCAACCAGCGACTTGAACGACCTTTATCGTCGGGTAATTAACCGTAACAATCGTTTGGCGAGATTGCAAGAAATTCTTGCGCCAGAGATTATCGTCCGTAACGAAAAACGGATGCTGCAAGAAGCAGTAGATGCTCTTATTGACAATGGTCGTCGCGGACGTACGGTAGTAGGCGCAAACAACCGTCCGTTAAAATCATTGTCCGACATCATTGAAGGTAAACAAGGACGTTTCCGTCAGAACTTGTTGGGTAAACGGGTAGACTATTCCGGAAGAAGCGTCATCGTAGTTGGACCGAAACTCCAGATTCACCAGTGCGGTTTACCTCGGGAAATGGCGATCGAACTATTCCAGCCCTTTGTAATTAACAGACTTATTCGAGGCGGCATGGTGAATAATATCAAAGCCGCAAAAAAATTAATTGCTCGGGCAGATCCCCAAGTTTGGGATGTTTTGGAAGAAGTGATTGAAGGACACCCCGTGATGCTCAACCGTGCGCCAACGCTGCACCGTTTGGGTATTCAAGCATTTGAACCAATTTTGGTAGAAGGAAGAGCAATTCAACTACACCCCTTAGTATGTCCAGCATTTAACGCCGACTTTGACGGCGACCAAATGGCGGTACACGTACCTTTATCTTTGGAATCGCAATCGGAAGCAAGATTGTTAATGCTCGCTTCCAACAACATACTTTCGCCAGCTACAGGTAAGCCGATTATTACACCCAGCCAAGATATGGTGTTGGGAGCATATTATTTAACAGCAGAAAATCCTGGAGCAACCCAAGGTGCAGGGGGCTATTATGGTTCCCTAGATGACGTAGTTATAGCTTACGAGCAAAAACAAGTACATCTGCACGCCTATATTTATGTCCGCTTCGATGGAGAAGTAGAGCAGGATGTAGATGATAAAAAGCCAATAGAAGTCAAAGAAAACGAAGACGGTACCCGTACTTTGCGCTATAAATTCCGTCGCGTTAGAGAAGATGCGGCAGGTAATCTGCTTTCTCAGTATATATACACAACACCGGGACGTGTTATTTACAATATGGCTATTCAGGAAGCTTTGGCAAGTTAGTTATTAGTTATTAGTACTTACGGTCTTTTTTAATTGCTTGCTCATTAGTTTTAACTATTGACTCTTGACTAACAACTAATCCTCCTCGAACAGCAACACCCCAAGAACGCACTGCTTCACCACTAACAACTAACCACTAACCCTTAATAACTAATGACTGAAAAAATGATTTTTCGCAACCGCGTGGTTGACAAAAAGCAACTGAGAAAGTTAATTGCTTGGGGCTTTACCAATTACGGTACTGCACGGACTGCGGTAATGGCGGATAAGTTAAAGGATTTGGGTTTCCGTTACGCGACTCGTGCGGGAGTTTCCATTAGTGTAGATGACTTAATGGTGCCACCTTCCAAGCGATCGCTGCTTGATGCTGCTGAAGAAGAGATTCGCGCTACCGAAGAACGTTATCAACGAGGCGAGATAACTGAAGTAGAACGCTTTCAGAAAGTAATTGATACTTGGAACGGTACTTCTGAAGCGCTAAAGGATGAAGTAGTAACTCACTTCAAGAAAACTAATCCCCTCAACTCGGTTTATATGATGGCGTTTTCCGGCGCTAGGGGTAACATTTCCCAGGTCCGCCAATTAGTGGGAATGAGGGGACTAATGGCAGATCCACAAGGGGAAATTATTGACTTACCAATTAAAACTAACTTCCGTGAAGGACTTACCGTTACCGAATACATTATTTCCTCTTACGGTGCCCGGAAAGGATTGGTAGATACAGCATTGCGGACTGCTGATAGTGGTTATTTAACCAGACGTTTGGTGGATGTATCCCAGGATGTCATTATCCGCGAAACTGATTGCGGTACCAGCCGTGGAATACCGATCGTCGCCATGAAAGAGGGAGGTAAAACTTTGATTCCCCTCAGCAGTCGCCTTTTAGGAAGGGTAGTCAACGTAGATGTAGTACATCCAAAAACTGGTGAAATATTAGCCGTTCGCAATACACCAATTTCCGAAGAACTTGCGGATCAAATTGAAGCAGCTGGAATTGAAGAAGTAAATGCTCGTTCTCCTCTAACTTGCGAAGCTGCACGTAGTGTCTGTCAATCCTGCTATGGCTGGAGTCTAGCCCACGCTAAAATGGTAGACCTTGGGGAAGCTGTAGGTATTATTGCCGCCCAAAGTATCGGGGAGCCTGGAACTCAGTTAACCATGCGTACTTTCCACACAGGGGGCGTATTTACCGGGGAAGTCGCGCAACAAGTGAGAGCCAAAGCCGATGGTACGGTGCGGTTCAAAGGTAAATTCCGCACCAGACCTTGGCGTACTCGCCACGGTGAAGATGCTTTGTTTGTAGAGACAAACGGTACTTTGACTTTAGAAACCTCAAATAGCCAACAAGGTTCTGCCATGGAAATTGGCGTGACCAAAGGTTCTACCTTATACGTAACTAATGGCTCTAAAATCAAGCAAGGTCAATTGTTGGCAGAGGTCGCCTTGGGAGCGAGAACTACCCGTATTAATACAGAAAAGGCAGTAAAAGATGTAGCTTCAGATATTGCGGGAGAAGTTCGGTTTGCCGATGTAATGGCAGAACAAAAAACCGACCGTCAAGGCAACACTACCACCACAGCCGTAAGAGGTGGTTTGATTTGGATTTTGTCGGGTGAGGTTTATAATTTACCGCCTGGAGCAGAATTAGTAGTTAACAACGGCGACAAAATCCAAAGCAATGGCGTGCTTGCCGAAACCAAGTTAACTTCTGTGCATGGCGGTGGCGTGCGGTTGCCTGAAGCAACTCCTGGTAGAAATACTCGCGAGATTGAGATTATTACTGCATCCATAGTTTTAGACCAAGCTTCTATTACTTCTCAAAGCAGCCAAGGTCGTAACAACTATTTAATTACTACAGCCAATAATCAAGTATTTAACTTGAGAGCAACTCCGGGTACGAAGGTGCAAAACTCTCAAGTTGTAGCAGAATTAATTGATGACCGCTATCGCACTGAAACTGGAGGATTGTTGAAATTCTCTGGAGTAGAGGTGCAGAAAAAAGGTAAAGCCAAACAAGGTTACGAAGTGGTGCAGGGGGGTACTCTACTGTGGATACCCGAAGAAACCCATGAAGTGAACAAAGATATTTCTTTGTTAATTGTCGAAGATGGACAATTGGTAAACGCTGGCGATGAAGTCGTAAAAGATATTTTCAGCCAGAATAGTGGTGTTGTAGAAGTAACTCAGAAAAACGATATTCTACGAGAAGTCGTCATCAAGCCAGGCGAACTGCTAATGGTGGATGACCCAGAAGCGGTGATGAGCAAAGATGGTACCTTCATACAAGCTGGTGAAGAATTTTTGGGTACAACCTTCACAGAATTACGCTATATCGAGTATGTAGAAACACCAGAAGGACCCGCAGTGTTAAGCCGCCCTGTAGTAGAGTTTCCCGTGCCAACTAATCCAGACGTACCGTCTACGACTTCGGTTGCAGAGGAAAATGGGCGTTCTATTCAACTAAAAGCAGTACAAAGAATATCTTATAAAGACTCCGAACGCATCAAGTCCGTAGAAGGAGTAGAACTGCTAAGAACTCAATTGGTGTTGGAGATTGAGCAAGAAGGCGACGAGCACAATACTTCTCCCCTGGCAGCGGATATCGAATTAATCACCGATGAGAATGACCCAGAGATTCAGCGCTTGCAACTGGTAATTTTGGAATCTTTGGTGATTCGTCGCGATATCACGGCTGATGCCACCCAAGGTAGTACTCAAACAAACCTGGAAGTGGTAGATGGGCAAACAATAGAACCGAATGCTGTAGTAGCTCGCACTCAAATTTTGTCCAAAGAAGGAGGAATCATTCAAGGTGTTAAAGTAACTACTGATGCCCCCCGTCGCTGCTTAATATTGCGAACTGGCGATACATTTACCATCGATCTGGATCAAGCTCCTACCTGTAAAGTGGGCGATCTGCTCGTTGAGGGTGCAGAAATTGCTCCTGGAGTATTCGCCGAACAATCTGGACAAGTTATTAATGTAGGTAGCTCGGATAAAAGATTGACGGATGGGGGAGAACAAACGGGAATAGTACCTGCTGTTGCTACTTCAAGTCATTTTGTGACCTTGCGGATGGGTCGTCCCTATCGCGTCAGCCCTGGTGCGGTACTGCAAATTGATGATGGCGATTTGGTACAGCGCGGTGATAACTTGGTGCTACTAGTATTTGAACGTGCTAAAACTGGGGACATAATTCAGGGTTTGCCTAGAATTGAAGAATTACTAGAAGCCCGTAAGCCAAAAGAAGCTTGTATATTAGCCCGCCGAGCCGGAGAAGTTAAACCAGTTTATGGTGATGGTGATGAAGCGATCGCACTTAAGATTCTAGAAGCGGGAGGTACTGTAACAGATTACGCCCTTGGTCCCGGACAAAACATGGTGGTTTCCGATGGGCAAACTGTGAGTACGGGACAACCAATTACAGACGGTCCCTCCAATCCCCATGAAATCTTGGAAGTATTTTTCAACCAAGGCTCGGATGAAGGGGTTTACGCTTGTGCCAGCCATGCATTACAAAAAGTGCAAACTTTCTTGGTGAATGAAGTGCAGTCGGTGTATCAATCTCAGGGTATTGATATTGCTGACAAACACATTGAAGTAATTGTACGTCAGATGACCTCAAAAGTGCGGATAGATGATGGTGGCGATACAACAATGCTTCCTGGGGAATTGGTGGAATTGCGTCAAGTAGAGCAAGTAAATGAAGCGATGTCTATTACTGGTGGTGCTAAGGCACAATATACTCCAGTATTATTAGGGATAACTAAAGCATCATTGAATACAGATAGCTTTATCTCTGCTGCATCCTTCCAAGAGACAACTCGTGTATTAACTGAAGCAGCAATTGAAGGAAAGTCTGACTGGTTGCGCGGTTTGAAAGAAAACGTAATTATCGGGCGATTGATTCCTGCTGGCACGGGATTTAATACTTATGAAGAGATGGGTATAGTTGATGACTATGCTAGCGATATGAGCAACAGTGTATTGGATGAAGTTGATGACCCATTAGATATAGTTTTAGACGATCGCACAGCCCGTACTTATAATCTAGATTCTCCAACTATGACAACTGGAACCTTCGGTAGTAGAAGTGCAACCCAGTCAATATTGGATGATGATAACGATTTGATGGGTCACACCCTACAGGTGAATGCTGATAATGAAGCGATCAGTAACTTAACGTCGATTCAAGATGAGAATGATTTACATGAAGATAATGATGATAGCGTTTTAGGTGACTTAAGTGAATTTGGAGTAGAGGATGACTTCACGGAAGATTAGGAATAAAATTTAGCTTCTCCAACGTTGCTGGATGATGGGGAAGAGCCGAGGGGATAAGAACTTTTTCTTCTCAATTCATTATTAACCAAGACTAAGTTCGTACAGCTAAGCTACTAGGGAAAAATCTTCGTTTACCCCAGGTGTGCCTTTAGCACTGAACTGATAGACGCACTTCTAAATTCTAATTTCATCGTATCTCCCAGGCATTGCCTGGGATTTTTTGTAGTTTAATTTGTAATTTGTAATTTAACTTGTTGAGGAGAAAAATCAGAACCTAGTTTTTCGGCACAAAATCCTATATCCCTGACTTGTTTGGGTTGGATGATTCTTACCGATTCTAAAGGCGTTACCGTGTATTTATCTCGAGCTTCGTTAAAATCAGCATTCCATGAGTTTTTAATCTTAGCCTGGTTCATATTAAATTTTATTTGCCAATTTTGAACTGGTTCATTGCTATGGTTAGTAATCTTGAATCTGGTACAAAATCCGGTTTGCCAATCTGAATAAATTTCGGTAGTTACTTTTAATCTAGCTTCGGTAGGAATTACGGGAGTTGAGCTATTTAGTTTTTCTGGTTTGTTTTCTTCTTCAATTGTTCTAGGTACTTGATCGGTAAATTTAACCGGAAGTAGTTGGGAAAGTATTTTTTGCTTTGGTAAATCAACACTTTTCCAATCATCCAAGAGAATACCACCTGTATCGTCACTGTTAGGATTCCAACTCCAGAAAGCAAAACTCAAGTTTTTCTCGTCGATATATTTGACAAACTTATTAAACCAAATAGCTTCCTTTTCGTTAACTAGACGCCCGCCAAACTCACCCACAAAAATAGGAGCGCGATTTTGACTAGAAATATAGTGAAAACCGATTTGCCAGCGAGGGATGAGATTTTTGGGAAAATCTTTATCTGAAAAATAAGGCTGATCAAACACTCCAGCCCCATACTCATGGGGAGAATAAACTAACTTGTTACGAACTAATAAGCGTACCGGGTAGCGCAATACGCCTTCTAAATTACCTCCTTGCCAATGATGAGTTAAATATTGTCCGGGAACGTTATTTTCTACTCCTTCAACAACAATTAACCAATTAGGATTTATAGTTCCAATGGCATTACCTGCACGCTCTGCTGCTAATCGCCAGTCAGTAGCTAAGTCATCAGTACCCCAGCTAGCTTTACCGTGGGGTTCATTTTTTAAATCTGCCCCAATAACGTTAGCTTGATTTTTATATCTTTGAGCTAACTGCAACCAAGTATTAATCCAATCAGCTTCTGTATAGCCATCTCCATACCATAATTCGGGAATTCGTTCATCGTTAAGGCGATGAGAGTCAAGCAAAATTAACAAACCTTGATGTTCCGCTTCCTCAACAATTGTGTCCATTATTTCTATAGGGGTTTTACCTTCGAGTTCTTGATTGCTGCCGATACTAAAATCAATGCCGCTAATGTCCTCGGAGCGCAGTGCTTGTACGGAATATGGTAAGCGAATCAAGTTGTACCCCAGGCTCTTGATTTGCGCCAACATCTCTTTATAATCCCGCTTCCATAAACCGTGAGGAGTGTGGGTTTCTGTTTCCATACCAAACCAGTTAACACCCTGGAGTAATATACTATTTCCTTTAGCATCAACGATTTTTGCACCACGGGTTGAAAGTGGTAATTTCACTGTTGTTGTTGCTCTAGCAAGGTTCAATGGTTGACTAATAAATGTATTTGTAAAATTACTATTTAAGCAAAACACTAAAGTTATAGCGAATATCAGTATTTTCTTGTAGGATTTGATTTTTTTCAATTTATTTTTATTAGGGTGTTCTCTATTTTTATAAAAATGTCTCCGATAAAATACACAGAATAAATTCACTAAAGCCTTTTTAAAAATATTTATTAAAGGAAAAAAAATCTTACGTTTACGCATAATTACGGTTCCCTTTTATGGTTTTATTAAAGTATAGCTTTTATAGCTAATATGTTTATTTTCAGATTGTTTTGTATATTACTATTTTCAATCACTAAGTATTTATGTAAAATAAACAAAAATAACAAAAGCCATTTCTTATTAATTGATAATTTTATATAAACTAATAAGTTAACACCTAAAACATAAAATTACCAGATGTAATTTAGTACTTAAGTATAAGGAGCTATTCAAAGTTATTTTACAAGCTTGAATATAAGGTTGTATTGGCGTTTTATGGAGCTACCCGAAAAATTAGTTTATAAAAAATTTATTTATTTTGGCTATTTCTTTATATTTCAAGTCTTGTATCTTACGTATTTAACGAATAAATTAGAAACTAATAAACAAGTTATATGACTACTTTGATTACTGTAAAGGAAGAGTATAGTAGTAATGGAAGTATCTACCGTATTTTACTTGAATAACTAAACTTTTAAATATGACTCTATCCGCATTAACAAAATTTATTCTACCTCCAGTTTTAGCTGCGGCTACTGTTTTTTCAGCTATGACAGTACCGCTGGCTCTAATAGGCGATAAACAAATTAATATTAAATTTCAAGAAGAAACTCTTTTCTTTGGTAAGCTCAGAGATGTTGCTCTGCCTTATGTAGTAGTAGCAACTGGACTTAGTTTGGGAGCTGGTATTTCTGCTGTAGCGATTGGTGGATGGCGGAACTCTTCTCGTAAATCAACAGAGACAGAACAACAACTATTACAATTGGAGCAGCAACTGCAGCAAAAAGAGGAATTACTTAAGGAGTTTAAACTTTCAGAATCTCGACTACAAGTTTCTGGACTTAATAATTTTTTGGATGAACAAGCATCATCCCAAGGGAGCAAAGGTTATCCAACTTTGAATTCTCCAAATGCATCTCAACCAGTTGTAACGCAGTCATATGAGACTCCAGCAAAACCTATTTCAGCACCCGCACCTCAAGAGAAAATACCATATGCAACTTCAGTTAATGCTGCATCGGCGTTTGCTTCTGCTCAAAACTTCCTCAGCTATACTCAATCAAACAGCGATACTAAAAAAGAACTTGCCAATATATCTCAAGCAAATCAAACCAGCATACAACCAGCTGAGTTTGAGCAACTACAAAGACAGCTTAAAGATATGATGTTGCAAATGCAGGCAATGCAAAACAATCTACCTTCAATGCCTCAATCTACGAATAATGTTCAAACACAAGATTCAGAAACAATTAGTATCCATTACGATACTCAAGCGCCTCAACAGGTACAATTTCTTTAAAAATTTAGGAATTAAGTAGGAACAATGGTTACGGAAGGAAACTTTCTTAAACCCTTGTATAAATATGTTGCTACTTTAGCTCGCAATCTCGCGGGCTTTGTTTTTATAAAGATTTACGTACTCAGAATTTCCAGGGTTTGCTATTGCAACACATTTCATGATACCTGTAATGACATTTTCCGTAAATTCTGTTTTGAACTAAGGAACGTGGATTACGACGGGGATATAAGTATTATCTTCTAAAGAGGACGTAATAAATCGATTTTTATTACTTGAAATTACTTATCGAATAGCCCGATATTCCCGGATTAACGCAAAGTGAGGGAATAGGAAAAAAGAATTTTAACTTCAAGCCATTAATCTAAGCTTTATTGACACAGATGGAGTATTAAACTGCAAAGCCTATCCCTGTAAGAGAGAGTATGATTAAATCGTGAAATTATTCTTTAAACTTATTTAAACTTATGCAATTAAAGTAAGTTTTCATCTCTTGCTTAACAGGCAAAGTACATATATACTTAGACTAATGCCGAAAACCAAGGCTTAAAAAAATCTGGTTTGTAAACCACGGTCGATGTCTTACTAGCAAGCCTGTAAAAAGGTCGAATGGGAGTCCACATTTCATTAAATTTGCTGAAAATAATGGATGAACAATCGCTAAAAGCTTCAAAACAATTTTTTCACTCATAGGGTGGGCTACACCCGAATTTACGCTTGGGGACTGTTGGAGCCGACTCCCTTGGTGGAAGCAAGAAGCAAACCCTCTAAAGTCTTCTTTAGTTGAATGGCTGGATTTGCATAAGTTTAGTCAAGTTTTGTGTAGCAGAATTCCAAGTTTCTGTATTTTTGCGGATATGAGTTCTTAATATATAAATGCATAAGTCTTGAAGAAAAAATCAAGCAAGTTATTTTCAAATAGCTCGCTTGATTTTTTTGATAAATAAAGCTTTTATTATTTACCGTAAAAACTCAGAATTTAGTAGAGGAGAATTAGTCTGCTGGGATTTAGTTAGTGGAGGTAAAACAACTCTTGAATTTTGCGATTGAGGTTTAATTTGATATCGATTTCCCCAACCATCATTAAAATTTTCTGGTTCTCGGGGTGGTGTTGTTTTACCTACAGGTAAAGGTATAGAGCGGTATTGGCTTGCTTGTACGTATTTTTCACCTTCATTAGTAAACCGAAGGGATTTACCTTCAAGCTCTTGGTATTGTGGACTAGATTGTTGAAGATTTTGTTGATCTTCATCTGATGGTAATTGCCCGTAAGGATTGAAAGTCGCAATGAAGGTGACTTCATTTTCAGGAGTAAATTTTTTTAAATTTTGATTTAACTGCCATACTTCCTTAAAATTGCCATTGGCTGCCACTTGCCATAGATTTAAGTCTGCTTCCCATTTTCCCTGTTTGACTTCTACGATTTGGCGAGCCAAAATTGAACGGTTTATATTTTCATTATCATCGTGAATTATTACTTCTGTGTTTGCTGTGTTTGGCCGCAAATAACGAACTGCTGCGATCGCAATACGACTAGATTCAGGTAAATTTGTACTCCCTACAACTTTGTATAAACCATTGCTGTTTTCTCTTTGTATCCCCTGTATTTCTAACTGTGCTTCACTTTGTGATTTATTTATACATCCAGAAATTGATATTAAAAGTATACAGGAGAATATACGCATATACTTAGATAGTTCAAATATAGCGAATTTTTGGCTAAAAAATTGAAAATGTTGCTTTTTCATAAAAAAATGTACTTCTAAGAGTAGATTAAATCTGTAATTTCCACATTTTTATTTATTTTGCCCAAATTTTTTTCAAAAATTAGTACCTTTACAAATTCTTATTGTAAGTTTACGAGCTTGACAAAATCCGTATTATCCCCTCGATGATATTAATTTTTTTTGTTAAAGTAGCGACATTATATGGCGAAAATATTTACTTATACATTAATTGGGGTAATGAAATCTAAAATACTAGAGTGTGAGAAATTGATTTTGATAAAAGAGTTTCACAAACAAAAACCATTCTTCTTGCTTTGTGCTGCTTCAATATCGGTGTTGTGGACTTTGGGTATAACTGATCGCTCAGCAGCTCAAATGATATCCCCGACTGATCGCCAAAGTTGGTATTCAGGAAATTTACTAAGGGTACCACAGTCATCGATACCTAGTGGAAGAACAAAACAACCGTTACAAAAAATGCCACCGCCACCGAATGTTTCTTATATCGATGCGGCACTATCTAGCCTAAAAGTAGAACAGTATTTACCCTTAGACAATATAAAGCAACTAGAAAATAGCTTTATCCAAGAACAAATAACTAGTAAAACTAAAGCTGGAATTGAGCAATCTCTAGGAATCGGAAGGAAAACAAAAGCTATAGGTGGTCCTTCCGATATTTATGAAGTTAAGCAAATAAACGCACAAGCTGTTCCATTACCAGCACCTCCCGGTAGCAGCCAAGAATTTGCTTCTCCCATAGCACCTACTTTAAACCAAAATTTTAACTCTCAAATTCCAATTGCTCCCTTACCAGCACTTCCAGGTACCAATCTACAGCAGAAATCGAATGCAAATGATGCACCGACATTCAATCAACTACTTAATTACAGAACCAGATACTCATCTCAATACCCTAAATCTCTCCCCCCCAACAATGGACCAACATTTCAACAAATGCTTGATGCTTACCGCAGGCAAGCAGCAGTTTCAGTAACTTCAACACCGACTTTTAATACACTGCTTAATTCTCAAGGAGGAATACGTCCATCAGTTCCGTTGACTACAAGTCAACAGTTGGGAACAACAATGCCGGCAGTTTCCCCAACAACTGCACAGGTAACTCCACAAAATATCAATGAATTGCAGCCTTTAAGAAGTAGTTCGGCTTTAAGGGAATCTTCTTTGCGGGTGGAAGGTGTTTACGTAACTCAAGGAGACGATACTTCAGCACGAGCCAGAATTACTGGAATCTATCCACTCTCCTCTCAAGTATTGTTTGGAGGAACCTTAGATTTAACAAGTGAGGGTAGCTCTTTTGATGATTCCCGACGGGAAGGTTTAAATATCAATGAACTTTATTTAGCAACATCTATATCGGGGTTACCCAACTTACGAGTCGCAGTTGGCCAGTTAGATTTGACATCTTATTTTGACCGCAATAGCTTTGCCAAAGATGGAGCAAGCCAGTTCTTTAATCCAGTATTCCAAACGAACCCAGCCTTAGCAGCTACAGGAATAGCTTCTCGTACTGGATTGTTAGTTAATTGGAGTGTAACGGACAATATTGATACTAAAGCTGCTATTTTTTCATCGTCTGATAATTTGAGCGAATTTAGCTTAGATGGATTCGCAGGCGAAATCGGCGTTCGCTATGGTAACGCTATTATTCGCGGTACTTATAGCAATAATAGAGATGCTGGAAACGACGATACTTTTTCAGAAAGCTTTCAAATCAATCGCGGGGATGGCGAATTCGGAGTTTTGGACGACGATCGCGAAGAAGCATATGGTGTAAGTGCTGAAGTTTTTATTCCCAAAATGAAACTCGGTCTTTTTGGGCGTTACGGCCGTTACGAAAATCGAGATTTAGGAGAAGGTGCAGATACATATCTTATAGGAGCTAGTTTTTTAGATATATTTACTCCCGACGATCGATTGGGATTAGCTTATGGACGCGATTTGTCTAATGATGAATTGCGTGAAGGGAACCAACCTGATGTATTAGAGCTTTATTACGACTTTCAGTTTCTTCCCAATCTTAGATTAGGTTTCTCTGTCCAAGGAAGAGACGAATTTGAAGAAACAGTTCTGGGTGTGAGAGTAAAATCAGATTTTGATGTAACCCCAAGGGGGAGATTTGCTCGATGAGTCACAAACTAAATTTGCTTTATAAAGCTAATTTATGGCAACAAAAACGAAAAACAAAAAGTAAAAGGATTGTGGGCATTAGTTTGTTGCCTTTTCACTTATTCGTTTTTACTTTTCCTATTGCATTGTTAACTTTGAATAATGTAGCTCCGGTACAAGCTCAGAATTCATCTGGGGCGACCAAACGGGGTTACAATCTGCTCAAGAAAGGATGGGTAGATGATGCTATTAGTGCCTTTCAAAAAGCTTTAAGAGGTAATCCGCAATCCTTACAAGCCAGATTGGGTTTAGCTATTGCTTACAATCGCGCTGGGCGGATTGAAGAAGCATTTGAAGCTTATCAACAAGTTTTGGCGCAAGATCCTCAAAATCAAGCGGCGCTGAAAATTGTGGGCATGATGGGTACTTATCGTTCTGAGTGGAACAAACCCGGTATCAACGCTCTCAATACTTTACTGGAGTTGAACCCCAACGATCTGCAATCTCGTTATTACCGCGCTTTGCTTTATTCCTATCAAGGACAATTTAGCCAATCTATTGCCGACTTTCAAATCGTGTTGGCTAATAATCCCACCCCCGAAGCAATTATTGGTGCCGCTCAAACTTATAGCTACAGTGGCGATTATCAAAGGGCAAATGAACTCTTCAATCGCTATCAAGCAAGTGGAAAACCGATAAAAGATTACGCTGCGGTTGCTTATGCCCTTACCTTACGTAAAACTGGCAATCCTCAAAAAGCGATCGCTATTTTACAAAGGCAGTTGCAGGGTTCCCAAACCCTCGATCAATTAGCCATACTTGCTCGTGCAGAACTGTCTCAAGCATATATTGCCAATAAACAAGAAGCGCAAGCTTTAGAAGTATTAGAGCCTTTAGAAAATCGAGAAGACGCGATTTTACCTTTAGCGCGATCGCTTAATGAAATTCGTAAGAATACAAACAATGCCACCTTGACGCAACGAGTCAGCACTCTTTACCGCCAAGCCCTTGGTAACAACCCCAATCCTTCTTCCAGTCTGCTCCGGGAAATCGCCGATGTATTTAGTGGTTTACCCCAAGGAGAAGAAACAGCATTACAGCTTTATCGTCGTCTAGCTTCCATGTTACCTAACGATAAAAGCTTGGTAGTGCGTCAGCTAGCTTTGGAATACAAACTAGGAGCGATCGCCAAAAGCGATGTGAACCAACGCTTAGCGCAAATACTGCAAAATTTACCTACAGCATCGTCACAACTGCAACAATTAGCTGTAGCATTGGCCGATATAGATGCTCCCGATCCGCAATTTTTACCCGTATATCAAAGTATTTTGCAAACACAGGTGAAAGTACCGTTTTTGAATTTTCGGGTAGCTCAAATGTATTTACAACTTAAGGATACAATCCGAGCTAGACAAGCTTTAGCAAACTATACGGCAACATCCGCAGGTTCCCAAGACATGGCACCACAGTTGCTGGCGGCAGAAATAGAAAGACAAGAAGGTAACTTAGAAGGTAGCGCTCAACGCTACTTCGCTATACTGACAAGCAATCCCAGCAACGATATAATTAATGGTGCTTTGCGCGGATTGGTAGGTGTAAAAGTGCAGCAAAAGCGTTTTACAGAAGCTTTAGTAGTATACGACCAACTTATAGAACGTAATCCCCAAGATATAACCGCTCAGTTGGGACGTACTAGCGTTGCCTATCAAGCCAAACGTATTTCTAAACCACAAGCAGAAGCTGTCTTAAACAATTGGTTAGCAACTCAAAAAGCAACTAATACCCCACCAGAACTGTATAGTTTGGTAGCACAGTTACCGACTGACCCTTCTCGCGAATCACTATATAATTACTTAGTAGAAATTGACCCGAGTAATGTTAAATTACAACAGCAGTTACTTGAAGTAGTAGCTCAGCGAAATCCAAGTGAAGCACGCTTGCGAATGAAGCAGTTAATTGCCAATGCTCCAAATGATGCAAATTCATCTCAGAGAATAGCATTGTTAGCTCGGGCTGTTGGCGATTTGAATATGGCTAGTAAAGCTTATGAAAATATTGTGGCCGAACAACCAGATGATGTAGACGCTTTAGCTGCTTTGGGCGGAATTCGCTTTGAGCAAAGGCGATTTGATTCAGCTGAACAAATTTATTCCAAAGTCTTGGAACAAAAGCCGCAAGATGCACAAGCACGCCGTGCCCTTGCTGGGTTAAATGCTATATTTGACCGACCTTTAGCAGCGCTCAAAGCCCTAGAACAATTACAAATTGAGCAAATTGCCAATGGTGAAAGGGATACTGAAATTTCTAACCAGATGCGGCAAATACAAGAAGACTTTCTGCTACGACGTGGTTTTCAGCCACCTTGGGAAAGTTACGAACGTAGAAGCAAAAATTAGTCTTCAAACAAATTTTTGATGAAGAATAGATTTTTTAGTTAATTTTACGCACTGGCAAGGGAATAGTAATACTAGTACTCTCACAAGCCAAAATTGCGGGGTGAAGTTAGTGAGTGGTGAGTAGTGAGTAGTGAATAGTAAAGATAGTAACAGGCAAAGTTCACTTGGTGGACTACTAGGAGAAGTTTCTCGAACTTATATTTGAGAAATTAAGAATAGGGAAGATGAAAAAACAATATCAAAGGAATAATAAGTATCGCCCTTAGAGAGGAGCGAATTATCTTACACTCTATATTTACTTACTTTGCTAAGTTATTTCTTCAAACCTATTATTTTTCCCTTGAATAATTGGCAAAAATTAATGTAAATGGTTCTTAATATGAACTATCTTCCAAAAGTGGCAGCTATTTTTGGCATCATTAGTATATATGGCTGTAATTGGAGTTATTCAGCCACAAATGCTGAACAAAACTCCAATAAATCTTTGGAGTCAACACCTAGGCCATCAGTTATCAACGACGATCCTCCTACGGGGTATAGCTCCGCTAATAGCGTTCAATTTTTTGCAGCCCTTCCTCCATCAACTCCCAACCGACAGTTATTAGTGGAAAGCTGGGACAGCTATCGTCGTCGATTTATCCAGAGAGATGGACGGGTAATTGATTACGAAGCTAGCGATCGCTCTACCAGTGAAGGACAAGCATATGCCATGTTAAGAGCGGTATTAATCGACGATCCTGCAACTTTCGCCTTAACTTTAAACTGGGGAGAAAACAACTTACAAAGGCTCGAGGGCGGCAAGCCAGTAGATAGTTTATGGGCTTGGAAGTGGGGGCGTAAATCTGATGGTAGCTGGGGTTCCATAGATGAGAACTTTGCTAGCGATGCTGATATAGATGCTGTTACAGCCTTGATATTTGCATCAAGGCGCTGGAATCGTCCGGATTACCTGAAAATAGCCAAAATTAAACTGCAAGATTTGTGGAAATATTCGACTGTAGTAGGGGCAGAAGGTAAACGCTATCTGCTACCAGGCCCCAAGGCTGCATTTGTGAAAAATTCATCCAATTTTTATCTGAACCCATCTTATTTTGCTCCCTACGCTTTTCGCTTGTTTGCCCAAGTCGATCCCGAACGAGATTGGTTAAGTTTAGTAGATACTAGCTATGAAGTCTTGAAAGATTCTAGACAAATCAGTGCTGTAAATTTACCTAGTGACTGGGTTGTTCTGGATGCAAAAACAGGTAAATACCAACCTGTACCTCCTGATAGCCCCCTAAGTAGTGCATACAGCTTTGATGCATTCCGTGTTTGGTGGCGAATAGCATTGGATGCAAGTTGGTTTAATTCGTCTCAAGCACGAAGTTATCTTGAAACATCTACTCAGCATTTAATCAAGCTATGGCAAGAACAATCAAGCATACCAGCGCGGATAGATATTGAAGGTAAAGCTTTAGTAAATTATGAAGCGACATCTCAATATGCCATGCTTTATGCTGCAAGCAAGCTGATAGAACCAAAATTGGCTCAGGAATTACTAGATAAAAAATTGCTACCTCGATATCAACAAGAAGTTTGGGACGATAACGAAGCTTATTACACTCAAAATCTTGCTTGGTTAGGGTTGCTATCTCCAAAAGCAATTTCTCCAGAACTTTTGCAAAATAATTAAGAAGTTATGGCACTTTTCTCAAAAAAGGGAATAGAATAAATCAGCCATACTTAAGTAATAAAAAAATACTCAAGACAAGTATTTTTACTAAACCAAAATTTGACAATTTAAAAACGATTTCATACTTTATTTACCTAATAATTAAAAAAACTGTGTTATGAAGCATCTATTTAGTTTTAAAGCCTTTAATAAGGCATTTCTTGTATGTTTTTGCTTGCTATCGGCTTTACCAACTGCAGAAGCTGCCATTAAAAATGAATTACCGCAATCGAATGGTATTTTATTAGCACAAGCATCTAGAAATAGAAGAAATAGCGCGAATAACTCGAAAGCTTCTCAACCGAAATATGACGAGGAATACGTTTTAGAATTCAATCGCAGTCCGATAGTTGGCAACCGGATGCGTTTGCGAGGGGTTTATTCTGAAGGTCGTCTGGGTTTTACTCGCCCTCGTGGTTGGAACGTGGGTAGTGTAAAAGCTTTAATTCGCTTTCAACACTCGCCAGCACTTTATGCCAACCGCTCTAATTTAACCGTATTAGTTAACGATCGGGCTGTAGGTAGCATTCCTCTAAATCGCAAACAATCTCAAGTAGGTAATGTACTTATAGATATTCCGGCAAAGCTCTTACAAGAATATAATGAACTAAAAATTGTAGCACAACAAAATAATACTTCTGGATGTAGCGATCCAAGCGATCCAACCCTATGGACAGAGATTTTACCAGATTCAAAATTAATTTTTAGCTTCGGGCGTAAACCAATTCCTCTCAACTTTAGTAATTATCCCTATCCCTTCTTTGACAACCTTAATTTAGAAACGAACAAAATAGCTTATTTACAGCCTCAAGGTGCTAGTAAATCTTGGCTAGAGGGAGCTGCTCGTTTGCAAGCTTCATTAGGCAGACAGGCTGAGTTTCGTCCGATAGAAACAAACTTAATCTCCGATATTGCAGATGTATCGACAAATGAGAGATTGGTCATTATTGGTACTCCCAGCGAACAGCCTGCTTTGGCGGAGTTGGATTTACCTCGTAAAATTGCGGGTTCTCAAATTTTAGACTCCAATCAGAACCCAATATCAGAAGATACGGGGGTACTAATCATGACTACTACCAAAAAAGGTAAAGTCCCCGTTCTCATTGCTACTGGAAATGGTGCAAAAGGAGTTGCTAAAGCTGTGCGCTTTTTAGCACAGCCCTCTTCGCGGAAAATGGGCACGGGACAAGTCGTTTTAGTCAATAGACTTGAAGAAGCCAGCACCCCTGGACAGCGGCAGTGGCCTCGTTTTTTACCAGAAGCTGATAACTTCCAACTGAGCGATATTAAAACTCAATTTAACGGTGATGCCTTTAGAGACGTGAGCGTACGTGGTTCTGCGGCACCAGCAATTGACATCGATTTCCGTGCATTACCGGATGACAGATTTCTGCGCGGTAGTTCGATGAACTTGGTTTACAGCTACAGTCCACAGATGAATCCCAGAACCTCTGCTGTAGAAGTATTGTTAGATGGGGTTTTCATTGGTGGAGCGCGTCTCGATTCAGAGCAAGGAGAAATGCGTAAAAACCTGAAAGTAGATTTACCAGCTAAATTGGTTAAGCCTGATTCTAAACTTCAGGTATTTTTCCGGATGAATCCTAAAGAACCTTTTGATAAAGCAAATTGTATCAGTCCGCCAGATCAACAACTGACGGGTACAGTTCATTCTGATACCAGCTTTGACTTAAAACGAGAAAATTCCGTGCAGCTACCAAACCTTGAATTAATGCAATATGGATTTCCATTTGCTGCACCTCAAGATTTATCTAAAACTGCAATTGTACTTCCACAGGAACCAAGCCCTACAAATATTTTGACAATGCTCGCTTTTAGCGAACGTTTGGGAAGGCTCAGTCGTGCAGATGCTGTCAAACTTGATGTATATACTTCAGACACATTACCCGCAGAAGTACGTAAAGAAGATCATTTGGTTGGAATTGGAACGCGAGAAAGATTTCCCTTCCCTGAAGTATTCAAATCCCCAGGTTTTAACTTGAGTCAGTCATTTTTACGCGGCTCAGCCCAAAAAACCGTTCAAACTCCTCAAGATAGACAAGGGATGATTAAGCAAGTTCTCTCTCCTTGGAATGGCGATCGCGTTATGTTAGCTTTGATTGCTCAGACGGATACTGGGTTAGAAAAAGTACGACAAGTATTAAGTAAAGATCCTTGGTTTTTCCAACTTAAGAAGGATACGGTATTAATTAGCAGTGACAAGAGAAACCCGGCGGCTTACGATCCAGACGGCTATCAGCTAGCATTTTTTGACAATGCTCCCTCTACTCGTCGCATCGAAAATACTAATCCTCTCAGTAAAATATCGCGGATGCTACAGGAAAATTGGCTGTTAGTGCCTGCGGGTATTGTTGGTTTATCTCTCATACTCTATGGAATTGTTCAGTTGTATTTAAAGCGGTTTTCTACTGCTGACAAGAAGTAAAGATTTTCAAAGACATTAAATACTTCTTTCTCCAATTAAAGGGGGAGTTATTATTTCTCCTCCTAATCTCTTAAATAGTTAAGAGGTAAGAGGTAAGAGGTAAAAAATTAGAAATAAGAAAAATGTGTTTATTTAATTCTTTTGAGCGATTTTGAACGCTTCTTAGGTACTCAGATTTCACAGAATATAAAATCGAAATTAAATTCAACAGTTTTTATCCTTAATTCAGATTCTATATTACTAGTCAAGCAAAATAAAATTAAGAAATATGAGATATTAGCACTTTTTTGAATAATTGAAATAACTTTACCATCAATTTATTTTTTGGTAACCAAACAATTGCTAGATCGAGTATCTTTTAATTAAAAACTTTTAATTAAACAAAATAAAAACTTGCCATGCCCTCTTCAGTCCCAAAGTCTACCAAAAAAAAGCAGCCCTTTAACTTAAGCAGATGGCTAATTGATCTGACACCCAGCTTTTTTGATAGCGCATTAGAAAAAGTGGGAATCAAACAGTTTAAGTGGCTGATTCTATTGCTACTAATATTTTCAATCCCGCTGATTATTACACCGCTAGAAGTTTGGCAGCAAGGAGCTATCGCTGTTTTTCTCGTACTACTAAGTCAACTGGTATTAGGAGCAGAAGAAGAAGAATCTTCTAGAAAAGTTAGCGATTATTATCACCTGTTTATGGTGTGGCTGAGTCTAGTAACAACAATGCGGTATTTATATTACCGTCTCAGTTATACCCTAAACTTTGACGGATGGATAAATGGTATTGCTTGTTTAACCCTACTAGCGGCAGAGTTGTATGCAATTTTCACCTTAGTACTAGCATACTTTCAAACCTTAAAAATTAAAGAACGTCAACCAGTTGATATTTCTACCATTCCTCAAGAAGAATGGTTTAAAGTTGATATTTATATTCCTACCTACAACGAAGACGTTGAAATTGTTCGTAAAACAGCACTAGCAGCTTTAGCTTGTGATTATGCACCCGGAAGAAAAAAGGTTTATGTTCTCGATGATGGCCGCCCTGAAAAGTATGAAGAAGGCGATCCACGTAGAGAGACTTTCCGCCTCAGACGAGAAGAATTACAACAAATGTGCGAAGAACTCGGCTGTATCCATATGGCACGAGATAATAATGACCATGCCAAAGCTGGTAATATCAACACGGCTTTTTATAAAACTGACGGCGATTTAGTCCTAATTTTAGACTGCGATCACGTTCCATCTCGGCAATTTCTCGTAGATACAGTGGGTTTCTTTTACGACCCTAAAGTATCTTTTGTTCAAACTCCCCACTGGTTTTATAACCCAGATCCCTTCGAGCGCAACCTACTTACCGACGGTAAAATCCCTGTAGGTAACGAACTGTTCTATAAAGTACTGCAAAAAGGTAATGATTTTTGGAATGCAGCGTTTTTCTGCGGTTCAGCCGCCGTTATTCGTAAAACTCACGCTCTCGAAGTTGGAGGAATTGCGGTTGAAACCGTAACGGAAGATTGTCACACAGCATTACGATTGCATTCGCGGGGTTATAAATCCGTCTACTACGACAAAATTATGGTAGCGGGATTAGCTCCAGATACCTTTTCAGCTTATGTAGGGCAACAAGTACGCTGGGCTAGAGGAATGGCCCAGATTCTCAGAATTGAAAACCCACTATTGAATCCCAAGCTAAATCTAAATTTTGCTCAACGAATTTGTTATTTAAGCGCCACTTGCCATTTCTTATATGGTTATCCTCGACTGATATATGCAATCATTCCCACCTTGTTCTTATTATTTGGGATTAATCCCATCCAAGGTTTAGGTTTGGAAACTCTAGCATATGCCTTACCACATATTATCCTCTCCCTAGCTACCAACCACATTATTTACAAACACGTTCGATTTTCATTCTGGAACGAAATTTTTGAATTTGTGATGTCTTTCCAAGCGGGTTGGGTAACATTATTGGCAATACTCAATCCTAAGATGGGTACTTTTAACGTTACCGATAAAGGGATCAATGTTACTAAACGTACCTTTGACTGGACATCGATGCGTGGTTTGGTGATAGTAACAGCATTGGTAGTTAGTTCCTTACTCGCGGTTCCTTATTGGTTATTATTACGGCCAGAAGATACGGAAGCGGTGTTAGTTAACACTTTATGGTCTGGTTTTAACTTAATTCTGTTAACAGCAGCTTTACTCGTAGGATTTGAACAACCACAAATTCGTACCGCTCACCGTTTGCAAAGACGGCTTGCGGTGGTAATCTCCAGTGATAACCAAACTATTATGGGAGAAACAATTAACATCTCAGAAACTGGTGCTTTAATATCCTTGGAATCATGGTCAAATTTACCAGATGAAGTGCAAATTGAGGTAATGGGAGATTTTACGGCTCGTGCTGCTGTAACTGCAAGAGTTGTAAGAATTACTCCTGTAAATGAAACAGAAACTCATTTGGCGATCGATTTTATTAATCTTAACCGCGCCCAGACGGATGATTTAGCCTTGGTTATGTATTCCGATGTAAAAGAGTGGTATTCTCAAAAGCGAGAAAACGCCGATAAACCAATTGCTTCTCTTGGTTTCTTAGCTAGCAGTATAACTCGTTCTCTGCGCGAACTGAAACCAACCACTACTAAAAAAATACGCAAGGAAGTAAATACCAAGGCTCAACTTTATTGGGATGGGCACTTTTTCGCTGGAGTTGCGACTGAATTGGGAATAACTGGTTTACGGCTGGAATTAGATAGTAAAAAAGCAATATCAAATAATGATAAGTTGCTGGGAAAACAAGATTTAGAAAAAATGCAAAGTATGAAACCGCTAGTTGGATTGTTATTGAGTCCAAAAGGCGAAAATACTTCACCTATCCGATTTGTTGCTGAAATTAATTTAGTAGAAGAAGAACGCGGTAAGGTGTCGATAGAGCTTAATTTCCCGGAAAAATTCAGCAATAGACAATCACCCAAAATAAAACAAATTTTACGTAGTAATTCAGGTGATGATTACGATGTTCATGGTATTGTTGCTTAAGTTTTTGATTCAAAAGTAAAAAAATAGACTTATTGCATAAATACTTTTTTCCTCACGCCTTTATCTCACAGACACAAATAAAATTTAAGAGTTTAAAAAGTGATTAATTCCGTTTATCTATCGATAGATAAACGGAATTAATTTGACAACATAACAAATGTCTTTGAATGAAGTTGAAGGTTTTAATAACAAATACAGCAGTTACTGAATATAAGTAAGTCGGCACAAATAAACCGAACTATTTACATAATGTAAATTTAGTTGAAAGCCTTGTTCCGAACGAGCTATTCACTACTTACTATTCACTATTTCTAATTACTATTTTCAACACCGAGCTACTTGATCATGCTATGAAAATATTTCCGAATTACTTTATAGCATCAGCAATAAATTTTCAAAAAATAAAATTATTTATATCACTAGAAAATACAGTTTACTTAATATCTGTAAACCGTTACTGCTAAATTCATAGATTTGATAATTTGAAAGGTGGTGAGGAGATTTGTAATTTTTAACTAGACTGCTGCATTTTCCACAGATAGCTAGAAACTAAATTAGTCACAATATGAGCAACTATCGGTACCAATAAGTTACCGCTCAAAAAGGCGCTGTACCCTAAAATTACTCCGACAATAGTTGCCCAAAGTACATATGCCCATTGTTGAAAATCGCTAAGATGTAAAATGCCAAAGCAAATACTGGATAGGATGACGGCTAAGTGATTAAATCCTAAAGCAGGAAGCATTACTCCTCTAAACAATAATTCTTCACTCAAACCCGGTAACAACCCCAACCAAATCAAATCGGGTAATGCTAAAGGTTTGAGTACAATTTCCAAGTAATAGTTGGCACTTTTACGGTAAAAAGGAAAAAATCGATAAGCTAAACTACTCAAACCGGTAATAGCTAAACCTAGTGCGATTCCGATGAATAATTCCTTTTGATGCCAATGCCAAGACATTAAAGAAAAATCGCCAAATTGTAAGCAAACTTTGGCAATTATCCATAAAATAATAGCTGTCACTCCCATTGCCATCAGCACCTGGGTACGTGTCAGGTATGGAATTTCTGGCTCGTGCTTTTGCTGTTGCGTCACAGTTCTTTCAAAATTAAGGAAACGTTAATTGGGAAGGTAAGATGAGGAAACAACTAACATCTAACAACTAACATTTAAACTAACGACTGTAAAGAAAATATTGTAGAACTTAAAGCTGATGGGTTAATACCTGCTTTGCGAGCTGCTAATACGCCTATTGCTTCCAAGTAAGAGTTTACCTTACTTGTTTTCATTCCCAAGAGTTGAGGAGGAACTTGCATCTGAGTTTGGTTTTCCTCTACAGTAATTATCTCACATTTGCTTTGACTCAAACTCAGTAAAGCACTGCTACCACAAGCATTCGCCGGTACTATTACTGCATCAACTGCCTCAATCCATATACCATTATTGGAGAATTGATTAGATTTACCAATAATAAATTGGGGTGCGCGACTTAAACCTACGAGTACGCTTGGTAAGAAAGTATAACCTAATTCTTCTGCCGCAGAACGTGGAGATAAATTTGCATCTAAGGCTGGCGGGGAAAAGGTTGGAGAATGAGCGCAAGGAATCTGAAATTGTCGCACTATCAAATGACTAATTACTGCTTCGGCACCAGCGATTGGATCGACTCCTTTACCTTCACGGTAGTTTTGCTCTACTTCTTCATCGATATAATCGGGAAAACGCGCAACAACTGCGATCGCTTCTGCACCAGCTTGGTTGATTAATTTTTCAGCTGCACGTAACAAACTATCTGGATTACCTATAGTGCCCCAACTTGCTCCCGATGCGGCTGAGCCTAATTCTACATTTAACGGAGCATCAGTGATTACATAATCTGTTAAATTTAATCCTAGGGTTGCTCTTGCTGCATCTGCTGCTTGGAGATTTCTTAAACGCAAATCCGCCTCAATTCCTTTATCTAAAATTAAACCAATTTTATTCTGATGCACTGGCTGTAAACCCCAATTTCCTTGAGCGAATTTGTCAATGCCGTAACCTTCCACATATAAAGCGTTGGGTAAATTCCAGTACAAAGTTGCACCATTTAGAACGTTAGGATGAGTGATCAAAACATCACAAACTTCAGCCATGGTTTTAGCGACGGGTAATGCATCTCCTGCATAACCTCCAATAGCGGCTCCAACACCAGTTGGAATAATTAAGATAGCGGTATATGGACGCATTTATTCAGTTATCAATTATCAATGAACAATTATCTAATAAATTTTCTAATAAATCGCTAAAAATATGGAAACTACAGCAGGATTTTTGCAAGTCACTACCTCTTTGTTCGATTTATTAATTAAATACAACCATTTAGCAGCTTATTATTTGGGCTATGAGTTGTGGAATCAATCAGTAATCAACAAAATTCGAGAAGTAGAAAAAAATCAATGGCATAATTTTTTCTTAATCAGTAGCGGTTTGCTAGATGATCAGATATTAAATATAAATAAGTCTTGGTATTTTTTTCACTATTTATTGACAGGCTATAATACTTTAGATAAACCTGATAATTTTAATTTTTTTCATCCTTTAATTAGTATAAATAAGGAAGATAAGTTACCTTTTATAAATGCAATTTTAGGAGGTAAATGTTTGTTTTATGGATATTATATATGTGTACGTTATTTGACTTCTAACGAAGTTAATCAAATGACTAATGCTTTATCTAAATTAGAACTTTTTGATGTGATAGAAAGATTGGATACTGGAGAGTATGAAAATTATATCTATGACTCATTATCTGACTATCCTTATTATGATGCATTAGTAGATTATTATAAAGATGCAGCAGATAAAGGTAATGCAATGTTGCTATGGTTAAATTAAATAAAATTATAAACCTTGATATAAAATTCCTAATATATTTTCAAGCTCTTGAATATAGTAATTATTTAAATCAATCAATAAATTACTACCTTTCAATTTGAGAAACTTCCAAATATCTCCTGTCGTTACCGCTCCATAAATAGTTGATATATCAGTATTTTGCTGCTGGTTAAATATTTGTGCAGCTAACATCCCACCCGCACAATGTCCCAATCCATTTTTTATATTTTCGTTTTGAGCTTCAACAATAATTACAACGGGAGCATTAATCAGCAGTTGTTCCTTAGAACGACTAATTATAAAATCGCAATAACCATTTAGGTCTTTCTCTACATCAACATCGAAATTTGTACCGGAAAATAGACCGATCTTATAATTACTTCTACGTCTAATTTCTAGTAAAATAGGTAAAATAATCATTTCCGAACGTGCTTTTTTAGTATTGATAGTCAAAGCGAGTTCGGCAGTTTCTTTTAAATCACCTTTTAATTTATCACTTGGTTTTAAAGGTTCAATATTGGAAAATAAATCAGCTTCCTCTTCTATATAAATATCAAAGCTATTTTTAAATTTACTTAAAGTTAAATCGCTGTAAGCCATTTTCTATTCCTGAACCTTAATTAAGGATTAACGAATCAATCTTCCTTACATTTTTTCCGTCGTTACAACAGCTTCCAAAATAACTTTCCCTTTCTCTGAATCCACAGAAGTAATGGCCCAACGTAAAGGTGTACCATATTTCTCTAATTCAGATTCTACTAAGTTTTTCAACAGAGCAATATCTTCTTGTAAATTAATTTCTGTACTAATAAAACTAGTAATCACTATATTTTCTTCTATTTTCTACTAACTGATAACTGTTAGTTATGCCCTGTTAACTGTAAATGATTAACTGCTATTTAATAACAGCTAATCATTTAAAAAAATTTTAACTATACCTTACCAAACTGCCTTTGATAAACAATTTCTTCCTGCTCAGTTTCTACTTTCAAATCAGAAAGAGGATAAGCAACACAAAGTAATGCAAAACCTTCCTTTTGTAAATCTGGATTAACTCCCATACCGTCGCTTTGGTCTACACTACCATCATTGATGATCTTAGCGGCACAGGTGGTACAAACACCAGCATTACAAGAAGAAGGTAAATCCAAACCCGCTTCGTCGGCAACAGATAAAATTGTTTTATCTTCGGGTACCTGTAAAGTATGGGTTTTACCTTGATGGATAAATTCAACGGTATATGTTTTAGTCATATACAATATTATATGATAATGCGTCATCAGTATAATACTGAATATTTTATATTATCAATAAGTCAATAACTTAATTATTAAGCAGTAGATAAGAATTATTTTCAATTACATAAATTTGCTTAATTGGCTATACAGTGAGAATAAGTCCTGGCGATAAAATTATAAAATGGTTCTATGAGTTTCTTTTTTATTTCATTGCAAAAAATTTCTATATTAATTTTCTTCAAAGAAATAAAAGTATCTATATACACATTAGTTTACTAGCTTATATTTATGAGGTTAATAATGCTTATAATTAGCGGTTTAAAATTTTTGAAGACTTTCACTTGGGCAAGACTAGTAAATATGTTGCCACAGAAGAAAGCAGTCTCAAGTTCCTAGGAATTGTTCATTAGTCGCTAATTTTTAGATTTATCAAAAACTATTTTCGGAAATATTTAAATGATAGTTTGTATAGCATTAAACAAGATATATCTCATAATTACTTAGAAGTCTATCTCTAGATTAACCCCGGAATTTTGAAGAAAAGTTAATCTAAAAAGTAAAGTAAAGAATAAATATTCAAATATAAGTTTGAAATTGTATCGATGGAGATGAAAATGCTTGAATCGTATCGCCAACACGCACAAGAAAGAGCGGCATTAGGGATTCCTCCTTTACCATTGGATGCAAAACAAACATCTGATTTGTGTAACTTGATGATAAATCCACCGACAGGTGAAGAGGAAAATTTACTAGATTTGTTGCGAGAAAGAGTTTCCCCTGGAGTAGATCCAGCAGCTTATGTAAAGGCTGGATTCCTGACTGGGATTGCTAAAGAAGAAATTTATTCTCCTTTAATTACACCCATTGAAGCTGTTCAAATGTTGGGTACCATGGTGGGTGGTTACAACGTTCAATCTTTGATTGAATTGTTACAGTCTCCGATTGGATCTAATGGTAAAGAAAAAGAAGCGATCGCCAGTTATGCCGCTACTGCTTTAAGTAAAACGCTGTTAGTTTACGATGCTTTTCACGATATTTTGGAATTGTCCAAAACCAACCCTTATGCCAAGCGAGTAATTGATTCCTGGGCAGAAGCGGAATGGTTTACAATTCGTCCAGAAGTACCCGAATCAATTACCGTTACTGTTTTCAAAGTTCCCGGCGAAACCAACACTGACGATTTATCCCCCGCGACTCACGCTACTACCCGCCCAGATATTCCCCTTCACGCTTTGGCAATGTTGGAAAATGCTATGCCTGAAGGGTTAAAAATTATTGCGGAGTTGAATGAAATTGGACATCCTGTGGCATATGTCGGGGATGTGGTGGGAACTGGCTCTTCTCGTAAATCGGCGATTAATTCGGTATTGTGGCATTTAGGAGCAGATATTCCTTTTGTACCCAATAAGCGCGCCGGAGGATATATTTTAGGCGGAAGTATAGCGCCAATATTTTTCAACACCGCTGAAGATGCGGGAGCTTTACCCATCGAGTGCGATGTCACTAAGATGGAAACGGGTATGGTAATTACTATCTATCCCTACAAAGGAGAAATTACCAACGAAAATGGGGAAGTTATTTCTAGATTTAAGCTAAAACCCGATACAATTCTGGATGAAGTACGCGCTGGTGGAAGAATTCCGTTATTAATCGGACGTGCTCTTACTGATAAAATCCGCGAAGCATTAAATTTAGAACCCAGTACCTTATTTATTCGTCCCCAAGCATCACAAGATGGCGGTAAAGGTTTTACTTTAGCGCAAAAAATGGTTGGCAAAGCTTGCGGTTTACCAGGAGTACGCCCGGGTATGTCTTGCGAACCGATTATGACTACCGTTGGTTCTCAGGATACCACGGGACCGATGACTCGTGATGAATTAAAAGAACTTGCTTGTTTGGGTTTCTCCGCTGACTTGGTAATGCAAAGTTTTTGTCATACAGCAGCTTATCCCAAACCAGTTGACGTACAAACCCACAAAGAATTACCAGACTTTTTCTCACAACGCGGCGGTGTGGCTTTACGTCCTGGCGATGGTATTATTCACTCGTGGTTAAACAGGATGCTATTACCAGATACCGTGGGTACTGGCGGCGATTCCCATACTCGTTTTCCCTTGGGAATATCCTTCCCCGCAGGTTCAGGATTAGTAGCCTTTGCAGCAGCTTTAGGTGTGATGCCTTTGGATATGCCAGAATCAGTTTTGGTGAGATTTAAAGGCGAATTGCAACCAGGTGTGACTTTACGAGATGTGGTAAATGCAATTCCCTACGTTGCAATTCAAAAAGGTTTGTTGACGGTAGAGAAAAAGAACAAGAAAAACGTCTTCGCCGGAAGAATAATGGAAATAGAAGGCTTGCCAGATTTAAAAGTAGAGCAAGCATTTGAATTAACAGATGCCAGCGCCGAACGTTCTTGTGCGGGTTGTACTATTAAACTAAGCGAATCAACTGTTGCAGAATATTTACGTTCAAATATCGCCTTATTAAAGAATATGGCAGCGAGGGGTTATCAAGATCCTCGTACGATTATCCGTCGCGTCGCCAAAATGGAAGAATGGTTGGCGAATCCGGCATTAATGTCAGGTGATGAAAATGCAGAATATGCAGAAATCATTGAAATTGATTTAAACGAAATCAAAGAACCAATAGTAGCCGCACCCAATGACCCCGATAATGTAAAATTACTATCGGAAGTAGTCGGCGATAAAGTTGATGAAGTGTTCATTGGTTCCTGCATGACAAATATTGGACACTATCGCGCTGCTGCTAAAGTATTAGAAAACTCCGGAAAAGTTAGCACCCAATTGTGGATTTGTCCTCCGACTCGGATGGATGAAAAACAATTGAAAGAAGAAGGTATTTACGAAGTATTTGATGGTGCAAATGCGCGGACAGAAATGCCTGGTTGTAGCTTATGTATGGGGAATCAAGCAAGAGTTGAAGATAACGCTACGGTGTTTTCAACATCTACGAGGAACTTTAATAATCGAATGGGTAAAGGCGCACAAGTTTATCTTGGTTCAGCTGAATTGGCAGCAGTTTGTGGATTGTTAGGAAAACTGCCTTCGGTACAGGAATATATGGATATTGTGGCGAATAAAATTCATCCCTTTGCTGATGATTTGTATAAGTATTTAAACTTTGACCAAGTTCAAGGTTTTGAGGATGAAGGAAGGGTGATTCCTTTAGAGGAAATGCCGAATATTGAAGATATTTTGGGGATGACTAGTGGGGCTAAGTAATTGATTTTAGGGTGGGCGATCGCCCACTTTAGATATGAAAGTCTTTTAACTTTTAAACTCAATTGTCCATAAAAAATTAACAAAGTTCCTATAACTACTGGTATAGGAACTTTTAATTACTTTTGGAATAGGATTTCAATAATTTTACCGAAGCCCTTCGGGCTTAAGTAAGAAGTAAAAAGTAAGAAGTAAAAAGTAAGAAGAATAAGCCCGAAACATGGTATAAAGCCTCGTCTTTTAAAGACGAATAAAAACTAAATTATCATTATTTGAATCCTCG